>CANPVN010000001.1 GCA_947581755.1 uncultured Clostridia bacterium
CAGCCTCAACCGCAACCTCAGCCCCAGCCTCAACCGCAACCTCAGCCCCAGCCTCAACCGCAATTTCAACCTCAGCCTCAGCCGGGCACCAATATTCGCAGCGGCAGAGTAGCCGTTCCCAATGGAGAGCCCGAATTCCTCAGAAGAATACGAGAAAAGAAACAATAAAAATTATAGGCTTTATAAATGATTTATAGAGGCGGTATATTCGCCTCTATAATTTTAATAAACAGAGGAATAAAAAATGTATTATAATAATTTTAAAGATAAAAAAATATCCGCGCTTGCATTCGGAACCATGAGACTTCCTGTTGACGCTTCGGGCGCCATCGATGAAAAACAGACTTTCGATATGGTGGATTATGCGATCGCGCATGGAGTGAATTATTTTGACACGGCTTATCCTTATCACGGAGGAATGTCTGAAATTGTAGACGGAAAGGCGTTAAAGCGTTATCCGAGAGATTCTTTTTATCTTGCCACCAAATTTCCGGGGCATCAGATAAGTTCGTCATACAATCCGAAAGAAATTTTCGAAGAGCAACTTGCAAAATGCGGAGTAGACTATTTTGATTTCTATTTATTGCATAATGTTTATGAAAATTCCATCAATGTTTATACCGATGAAAAGTGGGAGATTCTGAAATACTTCAGAGAACAAAAACGTCTCGGCAGAATACATCATCTCGGTTTTTCATCGCATGGAAGTATCGATGTAATCAAAGAATTTATCGATTATTGCGAAGGCGATATGGAGTTTTGTCAGATTCAATTCAATTATCTTGATTGGACACTTCAGAATGCAAAGGAAAAATATCAAATACTTGCCGAACGAGGTATCCCCATGTGGGTCATGGAGCCTGTCCGCGGGGGACGACTTGCCAAACTCGATCCCGAGACGGAATCTCAAATGAAGAAAATGCGTCCCGATGACAGTATTGCTTCATGGGCGTTCAGGTGGATTCAGGGTATGGATAATGTTACCGTTACTTTAAGCGGAATGTCCGATATGGCGCAGATGGTTGATAATATAAAAACTTATGAAAAGAAATCGCCTTTGACGGAAGAGGAAAAGAAGGTGCTTGAATCTGCCGTCGAAAAGATGTATGACTCCATACCTTGCACGGCGTGTCGATATTGTTGCGACGGCTGTCCCAAGGGTATAAATATTCCTTTGATGATTTCTATATATAACGAGATGAAATTTGCGCCCGTCGTCAATGCTTCCATGAGATTGGAAGCGTTGCCAAAGGACAAACTTCCGTCTGCGTGCATAAAGTGCGGAAAATGCTCTAAAGTCTGCCCTCAGAAAATAAATATTCCCGAAGCAATGACGGAATTAAACATTGCTCTTTCCAAGATGCCCAAATGGACGGATATCAGCAAAGAAAGAGAAGAAGCAGCCAAAAAACTTAAAACGCAGCAAAAAACAAGCAAATAATCATTTTCAGAAGTTCTGTGATTTTTACGGCAATCGTTTGATTTAACGATTGCCGTTTTTGGTGTTACCAAATTCGTCAAAAATTTATAATTTGAATTTGATAATTCGACTTTTATTGAAAGACTTTGCGGTTTCAAACGAGTAGAATGGCTGTATGACTGTTTATGTAGAGTATGTATTCATAGACAACTTCACAACCACTTATCTCATAAGCAAACTTTCTTATGCGTTGCTAAGGCTTACGGATTGCAAAGGAAGATATGTGATTGCTTCGGCGATAGGTACTGCGGCGGCATTTGTGTATCCTTTGATGAATTTCAACAGTTACATATTGATGGCGGTACGGGTTGTTTTATGGCTTTTATTGTCCGCAATTCTTTTTGTCGGGAAAAAGAAATTTTTCGCTTCTGCATTGGTTTTTCTTATAACCACTTTTATTTTCGGGGGAGCCATGATAGCGTTGGGATACATCGTTTACGGAAATATAGAATCCGCATTGCGGTTGCCGCCTTTTAATTTTCCTTACGGCTTTTGTATTATAGGAATTTATTCCATATATAAAGTCGTAAAAAAGTTGATTGAATTTACAAAGAGTCGCTTCAAAATAGCGGAAAACAAACAAAAGTTCGAGATACAGGTCATGGACAAAACTTTGCATGGCGAAGGACTTATGGACAGCGGTAATCTTTTGACAGATAACGGGCGACCTGTAATCATTTTGGGACTGAAATTAGCCGGCAGATTACTTAACGAAGAGCAGTTTGCAATGCTTGCGCTCGGTAAAGGGGAAAATATAACATATGACGCTCATTACATAGAAAGTTCTACATTGACAAAGAAACATAAAATATTAATTATTTCGAATGGTAAAATTCGATTATATTCCAAGGACAACTCTAATATATATATAACGGTGTCCATAGGAATAAGTCTTGCGCTTAATAATTTCGACGCGATTTTGAGTCCGCAGATTTTAAACTACGGGGAGGTAGTAAAATGAATATCTTGATGAGAATAAAACAATTTATCAAATCATTATTGAAAAATCCCGAGGAAGATTCGTTATTCTACATAACAGGAAGCGAAGCGTTGCCCACGCCTCTTTCTCCCGAAGAGGAGATTGCGGCAATCGGACAGTTGAGCGAAGGCAATATGCAGATAAAAAATATTCTTATAGAAAGGAATTTACGGCTTGTCGTATATATTGCCCGCAAATTCGATAATACGGGAATAGATCTCGACGACTTGATTTCCGTGGGTACGATAGGCTTGATAAAGGCGGTAAATTCCTTTGCCCCTGACAAAAACATTAAGTTAGCGACGTATGCCTCACGCTGTATAGAAAACGAAATTCTTATGTATCTGAGAAGAATGGTAAGACAAAAGGCGGAAATTTCATTGGACGAACCCTTGAACGTGGACTATGAAGGTAACGAATTGTTGATTGGAGATATTTTGGGTACGGAGCCCGATCTCGTAAGCAAAGACATAGAAAACAGCGTGGAAAAACAACTTTTATGGAACGCCATAAATAAACTCGGCGGAAGAGAAAAAACCATAATGCAGTTGAGATTCGGACTTAACGGCAAAGAGGAAAGAACGCAAAGAGAGGTTGCCGAATACTTGGGAATATCTCAATCTTATATTTCCCGCCTTGAAAAGAAAATCATAAACCGATTAAAAAAGGAAATATCAAAAACGATTTGACCCTTGAACATAACAAAAAAAACGAACATCTCGATGTTTTCGACTGTTCGTTTTTTTATTATGAATATTTATTTCCAAGGCGATTTTATAAAATAACGGGTTTAAGCGATAGAGGATTTCCGCTTTTTCCCAAAAGTAACGCGGCTAAAACAGAGGCGTTGTTATCTATCTCCAAAGAGCGAGGAATATCTTCTTTATACTCGGAGTTTTTTACAAAAACAGGCTTTTTGAAATTCCCTAAAATGTGTTCGTCTTTAATAAATCCGAGGACTTTGGCGGGGTATATCCGCATCTTATAATCTTCTCGCCTTATTCCCAATACGAGTTGTAAAATTATTCTTTTAAGTCTTGCATAAGTATATCGTTTTGTCTTTGTATTAATGATGATTTCTTCTAAACTATTGTATTTGAGTGCATTTTTTTTCAATTTGAATTCCAAACCTTCCGTACAGTCGGGAAGGGCGGATAAATCGTCGCAAGAGGCGAGTTTCAAATTCGCGGTTGCGATTTTGTCGAACAGAGCGTAATCGCAGATTTGAGGTAAAGGATAATTAAAATATTTACAGGCGTTTTCTCCTTTTTTCAAAACTTCTCGCAAAGCGGTAGCCGAAGGAAAGGAATTGTCCGAAAGGGATTTATCGTTATAATCGTTGCCTTGTCTTTGGATCATAAGAGTTTGGAGCAAATTGCCTCGTTTTTTATTTGCTTTAAGATATTCTATCGCCAAAACGTTATTCGGTTTCGATAAAACGGCTTTAACTTCGGAGTTGTTTAGGGACGATTGAGTTGCCTCCGTCAGAGCGGTAGCGTAAGGCGCTCCCGCGTCGAGCAACGTTTTCATAACAGCAGTAAAGTTTTCCGTGGGGCAGAGTTGAACGGCGGCTATTTCCTCCAAAAGCGACGAAGGAGTTTCGCAACCGAATGCGAGAACGGAAGCTCCGACATTCAAAGCAATATCGATTCCCGATGCCGCAAACAATTCCGCGGACGCCGTGGAAAAGAGTGTGGGAATTTGCACAACTGCGGAAAAGCCGTTTTTCAGCGCAATTTCCGTCCTGAAATATTTATCGAAGATCGCGGGTTCGGCGCGCTGAACGAAATCGCCGCTCATTATCGCTACGAGACGATAATCGGGTAATAATGCCTTTATTTCCTTTACCAAATGGGCATGTCCTTCGTGAAAAGGGTTGAATTCACATATTACTGCACAAATTTTTTGTTTTTCGTTTTTCATTTTATTCAAATTGATTTACTTTTTTCCCGTTTATTGGTATAATTATAGCACATCTCAAGATTTATAACAACAAATAAGGAGAGAAATTATTATGAAGCTGTTAGATCAAGTAAAAGAAAAAGCGCGTAAAGCAGGAAAACGAATTGTTTTGGCTGAAGGCGAAGAAGAAAGAAACATAAAAGCCGCCGAAATAATTACGAGAGAAAAAATCGCCGAAGTAACTTTGATAGGTGACGAGGCTGTCATTCGTAAAGTTTGCCCCGATGTAAAACTCGACGGAATTAAAATCGTCAATCCAAAGACTGCGGATTTGTCTAAATATTCCGATACGCTTTATGAACTCAGAAAGGCAAAGGGTATGACTCCGGAACAGGCAAAGGAATTGACGAAGGATTGTTTGTATCTCGGTGTCCTTATGGTAAAGTTGGGTGAAGTGGACGGCATGGTATCCGGCGCCATTCATGCGACAGGAGATGTTTTGCGTCCCGCATTGCAGATTATAAAGACTGCTCCCGGCATCAGTACGGTAAGCAGTTGCTTTATTATGATTTTACCCGAAGGCTGCAAATACGGAGAGAACGGCATCATGGTATTCGGCGATTGCGCGGTAAATCCCAATCCCACGGCGGAACAACTTGCCGCAATAGCGATTTCTTCGGCAGCAAGCGCAAGAAATATTGCGGGGATAGATCCCAAAGTCGCAATGTTGTCCTTCTCGACAAAAGGTTCCGCAAAGCATGAGCTTGTGGATAAGGTTGTCGAAGCGACAAAACTCGTTAAAGAACTTGCGCCCGATCTTGCCGTAGACGGCGAACTTCAGGCAGACGCCGCTATGGTTGAGAAAGTGGCTAATCTTAAAGCACCCGGTTCTTCCGTTGCGGGCAAGGCAAACGTGCTTATCTTCCCCGATTTGCAGGCGGGAAATATCGGATACAAGCTTGTTCAGAGACTTGCAGGCGCCGAAGCGATCGGCCCCGTATGTCAAGGTTTTAACAAGCCCGTCAACGACTTGTCGAGAGGTTGCTCCGTTGACGATATAGTCAATGTTGTTGCAATGACTGTCTTGCAGTGCAAATAGGAGGAATTCAAATGAATATCTTAGTCATAAACGCAGGTAGTTCGTCCCTCAAATATCAACTTATCGATATAGATACCGAAAAGGTTCTTGCAAAAGGTCTTTGCGAAAGAATAGGTATCGAGGGTTCGACTCTTACCCATAAAGGCAAAAAAGAAGTTGTCATAAAACAGCCCATGCCCACTCATGTAGAGGCAATAAAACTGGTTTTGAACGCTCTTATAGATCCCGACCATGGCGTTATTAAGAGTATGGATGAAATCGGAGCGGTGGGACATCGTGTTGTCCATAGCGCCGAAGACTTTACCGAGAGCGTGGTTATTAACGATAAAACGCTTAAGATCATTGAAAACAATACCGATTTGGCGCCTTTGCATCAACCTGCAAATATCACGGGTATAAATGCTTGCAAAGAAGTTATGCCCAAGACTCCTATGGTGGCGGTATTCGATACGACCTTCCACTCGACGATGCCCGATTATGCTTATATGTACGGTATTCCTTACGAGGATTACAAAAATTACAGAGTAAGGAAGTACGGTTTCCACGGTACGAGCCACATGTTCATTACAGGCGAGGCTCAAAGGATAGCAGGCAAAAAAGATATCAAGATAATTATTTGCCATCTCGGAAACGGCGCTTCTGTCAGCGCAGTCAAGAACGGAAAATGTATAGATACTTCTATGGGATTGACTCCGCTTGAGGGACTTATTATGGGAACCAGAAGCGGTGACTTGGATCCTGCGGTAATAGAATATCTTATGGACAAGAAAGGCATGAATATCCATGAAGCCACAAATTATCTCAACAAAAAGAGCGGAGTCCTCGGTATAAGCGGAGTCAGTTCGGATTTCCGAGATTTGCTTGCGGCAAAGGAAGAAGGCAACGACAGAGCGCGTCTTGCGCTTGACATGTTCTCGTACAGAGTCAGAAAATATGTCGGATCTTATGCGGCGGCGCTCGACGGCGTCGATATGTTGGTATTTACCGGCGGAATAGGAGAGCATACCCCCGAAGTCAGAGCGTTCGTTATGGATGGTTTGAGATTTGCGGGACTCAAATACGATGAGAAAAAGAATCTCAACCCCGGAAGAGGCAACGAAATCGAACTTTCGACTTCCGACAGTAAGATAAAAGCCTATATAATACCCACAAATGAAGAGCTTGTAATCGCAAGAGAAACTTATCGTCTTGTAAAATAACGGCTCGGATTTACGAGATGAAGATTTCCGACAGTATTTTGAATTTGTTGTTTCCCGAGGGAATAGTCTGTATCGGTTGCAATGCCGAGATGTCCGTTCCCTCGGAATACGGACTTTGCGGCGAGTGTTCGGTATACAAGAACACTCGCTTTTGTCGTATATGCGGCAGAGGTTTGGTAGGCGAAGGAGAGTATTGCAACGATTGTCAAAAGGATAAACGCTATTTTGACGCGGCAAGAGCGCCGTTGATTTACGAGGGTTTATCGAGGACTTTGATACATAGGTTTAAGATCGGAAATTTGAAATATCTTGCAAAATATTTGGCAAGATTTATGTATGACGCCTACTCGAAAGAAGATTGGCAACCCGATCTTATGACTTTTGTACCGATCGGCGCTCGTAATTTGAAGAGCCGAGGATTCAATCAATCTCAACTTTTGGCACTTGAACTTTCGAAGCTGAACGGTATAAAAGTCAAAGACCTTTTGAAAAAGGTTACCGATAAGGAAGATTTTTCAAAACAGGGACGAAAAGAAAGAGAGGCGGGAATAAAGGATAGTGTAGAAGCGTCGGAGAAATTACATAAAGAAGATATTTTGCTCATCGATGATGTGCTTACCACGGGCGTTACCGCGGAAGAATGTGCAAAAGTACTTAAGAAAGCGGGAGCGAACAAGGTTTTCGTACTTACATTTGCCACATCCGAATGTAAACCCGTCCTTTATTGAGAGATATACAAAAAAATATTTTATCGAAAATATCTCAAAAGAGTTTAAAAGTTATTGACTTTTCAAATAATTAATATTATAATAAACTCAAATTTGAATTTTTCGTTGACCGAGAGACAAGTAGACGGAGACGGGCTTACTACAGAGAGTACCGCAGAGCTGAGAGCGGTGTGTAAGTGTTTTCGATCGAAACCACTTTCGCAGAAAAGCGTTGCCGCATCGCAAATGCAGGCTTAATGAGACCGATTTTTTTCGGTGAAAAAAGGTGGAACCACGGGAATAACACTCGTCCTTGCTTATTGGAAGCAAGGATTTTTTTATACAGGAGGAAATATAGATGAATTTGACGCTAAAAGACGGTTCTTGTCTGGAAGTACAGCAGGGCATAACCGCATTGGATGCAGCAAAGCAAATAAGCGAGGGGCTTGCGCGCGCCGCGCTTTGCGCAAAAGTTGACGGAGTATTGGTGGATCTCAATACAAAACTCGATAAAGATTGCTCTTTGGAAATCATAACGTTCAAAGATGATGAAGGTAAAGAAGTTTACAGACATACAACGGCTCATATTTTGGCGCAGGCTGTAAAAAATATATATCCCGATGCAAAACTTGCAATCGGACCCGCAATTCGAAACGGTTTTTATTATGATTTTGATTTTCCCACACCGATCACCAATGCCGATTTCGATTTGATAGAGAAGGAAATGACAGCCATAATAAAGGCGGATTTTCCTATAGAAAGACAAGTCGTGTCCAAAAAACAAGCGCTCGCCAAAATGAGAGGATTCGATGAGTCGTATAAAGTACAATTGATACAGGATCTTCCCGACTCGGAGACGATTACTTTGTATCAACAAGGGAATTTCATAGATTTGTGCAGGGGACCTCATCTTCCTTCGACGGGATATGTCAAGAATTTCAAACTTACCCAACTTGCAGGCGCATATTGGAAAGGCGACGAAAAGAATAAGATGCTCACACGTATTTACGGAACATCGTTTGACAAGAAAGCCGATTTGACTCAATATCTTGAACAGATAGAAGAAGCAAAAAAACGCGATCACAACAAACTCGGACGCGAACTCGGTATATTCATGACGGAGGAAAAAATCGGACAGGGATTGCCTTTGCTTATGCCCAAGGGAGCAAAATTGTTCCAGATTTTACAAAGATTCGTAGAGGACGAAGAGGAAAGACGCGGCTATCAACTTACTCGCACACCTTCTTTTGCAAAGAGCGATCTTTATAAGATAAGCGGACATTGGGATCATTATCGAGATAAGATGTTTGTTTTGGGCGATGAGGAAAAGGACAGCGAGGTATTTGCTTTGCGTCCCATGACTTGCCCGTTCCAATATATGATTTACCGTAACGGACTCAAAAGTTACAGAGATTTACCTATTCGATATAATGAGACATCTCCGCTATTCAGAAAAGAAGCGAGCGGTGAAATGCATGGACTTATCAGAGTAAGGCAATTCCATCTTTCGGACGGACATATAATTTGTACTCCCGAACAACTCGAAGAAGAATTCAAAGGATGTTTTGATTTGAGTTGCTATTTCTTGCGTTGCCTTGGAATGTTCGATGACGTTTATTTCAGATTCTCGCGCTATGATCCCAACGATAAGGATAAATATATCTATGCTCCCGAAAAATGGGATCATGCCGAAGCGCTTATGAAGAAAATTCTCGATGACCTTAATATCAAATATATAGAGGAAATAGGCGAGGCTGCGTTCTACGGTCCCAAACTTGATATACAAGCGACCAATGTATTTGGTAAAGAAGATACCATAATGACGATTCAAATCGATATGTTCTTGTCCGAGAATTTTGATATGTGGTATGTCAATGCCGCGGGAGAAAAGCAACATCCATACATTATTCACAGAGGCGCGTTTGGTTGTTACGAGAGAATGATGGCAATGCTTATCGAAAAATATGCGGGAGCATTTCCCGTTTGGATGAGTCCCGTTCAAGTAAAGATTTTATCGCTTACCGACAGAACCGCGCAAAAAGCCAACGAGACTGCCGATAAGTTACGAAGACTCGGAATCCGTTGCGAAGTCGATAACAGAAACGAAAAAATCGGCTATAAGATAAGGGAAGCCGCAAAAGAGAAAGTTCCGTATATGCTTGTTATAGGCGATAAGGAAGCCGAAAAAGGCGAGGTTGCAGTACGAAGCAGAAAGATAGGAGATATCGGAACTATGACTCTCGAGGCGTTTATCTCCAAAATTACCGAAGAAATCGATAAAAAAGTTTTGGATTGATATTCAAAACAGTTGACAACGGCAAATAAAATCAATATAATATTTATTGAACAAAGTAGATTTTACATCTCACCGATTGGGAAATCTCGAATCGGTTGCTTCCGAACGAATAATTCATAATCTTGATTATTGATTTGTTTTTTTGAGCGAGGTGTAAATTACTTCGCTCATATTTTTTATGGAGGTATCTTCTTATCAATAAAGAAGTCGAAATCAACGAAAGAATTCGTGATGAAAGGATTCGAGTCATCGATGAAAAAGGCGAACAACTCGGTATTATGTCGAGCGAAGAGGCAAACAGGATTGCCGACGACCGCAATCTCGACTTGGTAAAAATCAGTCCCAATGCCGATCCGCCTGTCTGTAAGATTATGGATTACGGAAAATATAAATTCGACATGATCAAAAAGGAAAAGGATGCTCGGAAAAAGCAGAAAGTAGCCGAACTCAAAGAAGTTTGGTTGTCGATGACGATAGATACGCACGACCTCGAGACCAAGGCAAAACAAGCCGCAAAATTTTTATCTGGCGGAGACAAAGTCAAGGTTTCGATAAGGATGCGAGGACGACAACAAGCGTATGCGGCGTCGGGCGTACAGGTAATGAATGACTTTTTTGCTCTTGTACAGGAAGTGGGAATTATTGAAAAACCGCCTTTGACAGAGGGCAGAAACATATTGATGATACTTTCACCCAAAAAGTAAATTATTTCGGAGGATAAATAATATGCCAAAAATGAAAAGCAACAGCGGCGCGAAAAAACGTTTTCGTATAACGGCAAACGGCAAAATCAAGCGCGCTCAACAAGGTAAGAATCATATTCTTAACAAAAAAGATCGTAAAAGAAAAGATCGCTTGCGCAAGGGTGCGTATATGGGTAGCGCAAAGCAAAACAGCACTTTGCGCACTATGATTCAGAAATAAGGAGGCGGAATTATGAGAATCAAAAGAGCGGTAAATGCAGTAAAAAAACGAAGAAAGATAATGAGACTTACAAAAGGATACTTCGGATCCAAGTCTAAGTCTTATCGTATAGCAAGAGAAGCCTTGATGAAGTCGCAGATGTACGCATTCATCGGACGCAGACAGAAAAAACGTGATTTCCGTCGTTTGTGGATTGCTCGTATTAACGCGGCGGCAAGAATGAACGGAATGTCTTACAGCAAGTTTATGTGCGGACTTAAAAAAGCGGGAATCAATCTTAACCGCAAAGTTCTTGCGGAAATCGCCGTGTCCGATGCCGTAGCGTTTAAGGCTTTGGCGGAAAGAGCGGCAGATGCAAACAAATAAATTTTATAAAGACGTCTTTTGTATTATATAAGACGTCTTTCTTTTTCAATCATGATAGAAATTTATTCTCCTTCAAATTCAAAAATCGGATTTGTAAAAAATCTTGCCGATAAGAAATTTCGCGACGAAACACGACTTTTCTTTGTCGAAGGCTATAGAAGCGTAACCGATATGCTGAAAGTTGTGCATTCTTCAAAAGTCCATTCGATATATGTAACGGAAAAGTACAGTAAAAATCAAGAACTTAATGCGTTTAATGAGAAATTGATTTTGACCAACGATATTTGTATGCAAAAAATGAGCGATACAAAGACTTCTCAGGGAATTATTGCGGTGTTGGAACAACCCGAGTTTGCCAAGGAGCTTTCCGATTACAACATATTGCTTGACGGGCTTACCGATGGGGGAAATATAGGAACCGTCATAAGGACAAGCGCCGCCGCGGGATACGGAGTCATACTGAAAGATTGCGCCGATATATTTTCTCCCAAGGTTGTAAGAAGTTCTATGTCTGCAATAGTCAAGACTCGTATGTATAAATACACTCCCGAATTGATACGTGAATTAAAATCGAGAGGAACTTGTTTCTATGCGGGAGATATGGACGGCGCGGATATTTTCGGACTGTCTCGGGAAGCAAACAGAGTTTGTATAGCGGTAGGCAACGAAGCCGAAGGTCTGAGTAATGAAATACTCGGTATATGCGATCGAAAGGTAAGTATTCCTATGCAAAATATGGAATCTCTTAATGTTGCCGTCAGCGCAGCTATATTGATGTATAATATAAAATTTCGGTAAAAAACAATCAGATAATCACATTTTCCGACTTTGAAAATTTTATATTCAATGGAGCGAAAAAAAAGAACTCCTATTGTTGCAAAAATAAATAAAAGTTGCTATACTTATAATTATGGATAAATTTGAAATTGTTTCGGAATTTAAGCCGACGGGAGATCAACCCGAAGCAATAAATGCCCTTACGGAAGGGATAAACGATGGATTGCGTTCTCAGGTTTTGAAGGGAGTAACGGGAAGCGGAAAAACTTTTACGATGGCGAATATAATCGAAAGGGTTGGGCGTCCCGCTCTTGTTTTGGCGCACAACAAAACTTTGGCGGCGCAACTTTGCAACGAATTCAGGGAAATTTTTCCGCATAACAGAGTTGAATTTTTTGTTTCGTATTACGATTACTATCAACCCGAAGCGTATATAGCCAGCAGCGATACTTATATAGAAAAAGATATGTCCGTCAACGACGACATAGATAAACTCCGTCATTCGGCGACATGCAGCTTAAAGGAAAGACGAGACACGATCGTTGTGGCTTCGGTTTCGTGTATTTACGGTCTCGGCGCGCCCGAGGACTATTATCGAATGGCAATTTCTCTGCGTCCGGGCATGAAACTCGAGCGAGAAGAACTTATAAGAAGGCTTGTAGAGATAAATTACAAACGCAATGATGTTGAATTTACCAGAACAAATTTTCGTGTTCGCGGCGATACCGTTGAGATATTTGTTGCGAACAGCAGTGAGATTGCGGTAAGAGTGGAATTTTTCGGAGATGAAATAGACACGATTTCGGAATTCGAGGCGGTAACGGGACATACAAAGGCTATTTTGAAACACGTTGCGATTTTTCCCGCGAGTCACTATGCTGTTGAAAGAGAACGTTTGAATATGGCTATCGCTCAAATTCAGATAGATTTGGAGCAACAGATAAAGGAGTTTACCGAAGCGGGCAAACTCATAGAAGCCCAAAGGATAGAGCAGCGCGTCAATTATGATATCGAGATGATGCGTGAACTCGGTTATTGCAGCGGAATAGAAAACTATTCGCGTTATTTTGACGGCAGACATCCCGGCGAACCGCCATATACGTTATTGGATTATTTTCCCGATGATTTTATATTATTCGTAGACGAAAGTCACATGACGATACCGCAACTTAGAGCCATGAATCACGGAGACTATTCGCGAAAAAAGAGTCTCGTAGAGTACGGTTTCAGATTGCCTGCGGCTTTCGATAACAGACCTCTCAATTTCGAGGAGTTCAATAAACGTATAGGACAAGTTATCTATGTTTCGGCTACACCTGCGGATTATGAACTCGGAATGGCAAAGGGCGCAGTCGTAGAGCAACTTATTCGTCCTACGGGGCTTTTGGATCCGCCCGTGACGGTACGTCCCATAAAAGGACAAATAGATGATTTGTTGGGAGAAATAAAGGCGACGGTCGCTTCCGACGGCAGAGTTTTGATTACTACGCTTACTAAAAAGATGGCGGAATCTTTGAGCGAATATCTGTCCTCGCAAGGCGTTAAAGTGCGTTATCTTCACTCCGATATAGATACTATGGAGAGAATAGATATTGTTAACTCTTTGCGTTCGGGTGAGTTTACGACTTTGGTCGGTATAAATCTGTTGCGAGAGGGACTTGATATTCCCGAAGTAAAACTCGTTGCAATTCTCGACGCCGACAAAGAAGGATTTTTAAGGAGCGAAACGTCTTTGATACAGACGATAGGAAGAGCGGCGAGAAATGCCGAAAGTCGAGTAATAATGTATGCGGATAATATAACGGATTCCATGCGAAAAGCGATAGACGAAACGGAAAGACGCAGAAAAATACAAAACGAATTTAATGTTACGCACGGTATAACTCCCAAGACTATAATAAAACCCATAAAGAACACTCTCGAAATATCTTCGAAAGTTTCGAGCAAAGTGGATATAAAAGACATTCCGAAGCAAATAGATAAATTGAAAGGTTTGATGAGGGTTGCGGCAAACGCGCTTGACTTCGAACGGGCGATAGAGTTGAGGGAACAAATAGCCGAACTCAATAAATTAAGAGGACGTTATAAGAAGGACTGATCTCGGAGGGCAGATGTATTCACTATGGAAGAGATAATTATCAAAGGCGCAAGAGAAAATAACTTAAAAAATATAGATCTTACCTTACCCAGAAACAAGTTGATTGTTTTTACGGGACTATCGGGAAGCGGAAAGACTTCATTGGCATTCGATACGATTTTCGCAGAGGGACAAAGGCGTTATGTGGAGTCTCTTTCGAGTTATGCCAGACAATTTTTGGGACAAATGGCAAAGCCCGAAGTAGAGAGCATATCGGGACTTTCTCCCGCTATTTCGATCGACCAAAAGACAACGAGCAGAAATCCTCGTTCTACAGTGGGAACGGTTACGGAAATTTACGACTATCTCAGATTGTTGTATGCAAGAACGGGTACGGTGCATTGCTATAAGTGCGGGAACCCGATAGAGCAACAGACTATCGACAATATAGTTGACTCCGTAATGGAGTATACGGAAGGTTCGAGGATCCTTATTCTCGCTCCTGTCATTCGCGGCAGAAAGGGAGAATATAAAAAGGAATTTGAAAACTACCGAAAGGATGGTTTTGTTCGCGTCAAAGTTGACGGAGAAATAAAACTTTTGGAAGAAGAAATAACGTTGGATAAGAAAGTCAAGCATGATATAAGCGTAGTGGTTGACAGATTGATAATAAAATCGGGAATAGAAACAAGACTTACGGACAGCCTTGAAACCGCGCTCAAACTTGCGGACGGCATAGTCGATATAGAAGATGATAACGGACTAAGGACTTTCAATACAAAATATGCCTGTCCCGATTGCGGTATTTCATTTGCCGAAGTGGAGCCGAGATTGTTCTCTTTCAACAGTCCTTTCGGCGCATGCCCTCATTGCATGGGTTTGGGCTTTATCGAGACGATAGATCCCGCGCTGATTTACGGAGACGGCTCTAAAACTTTGAGAGAGGGAGCGTTGACCGTTACGGGATGGAATTTCGACTCCGCAGCGCATAGTTTGATGTATTTCAAAGCCTTATCCGAAAAATACGGATTTTCTTTGGATGTTCCCTATAAGGATTTGCCCGATAACATAAAACAAATTTTGCTTTACGGCAACAACGGAGAGCGTTTGGATTTGGAGTATAACTCGTCTTGGTTTTCGGGTAATTATACGGCAAGTTTCGAGGGCGTGGTTCGAAACCTCGAAAGGAGATACAGAGAAACCAATAGCGAATATGTAAAAGCCGATATATCCAAATTTATAAAAAATGTTCCTTGCGAACATTGTCACGGACTTCGTTTGCGTCCCGAGGCGCTTGCCGTAAAAGTCGGAGGACTGAATATTGCCGAGCTTACAGCAAAGCCTATATCGGATATCGTAACGTTTTTCGGTGGGCTTGAGTTCGGAAAGACAAATTCGATTATTGCAGCGCCCATTATTCGCGAGATAAACGCAAGACTCAATTTTTTATGCGATGTGGGACTTGATTATCTTACTTTGTCGAGAGCGGCGGCGACTCTTTCGGGCGGAGAGGCTCAAAGAATAAGGCTCGCCACACAGATAGGTTCGGGATTGACGGGAGTGCTGTATATCCTTGATGAACCGAGTATAGGACTTCATCAAAGGGATAATGCAAAACTCATTGCGACGCTTGAACATCTTCGGGATCTCGGAAATACTTTGATTGTCGTGGAACATGATGAAGAAACCATGCTTGCCGCGGATTATATTGTAGATGTTGGTCCCGGCGCGGGTGTGCATGGCGGAAATATAGTAGCGGCGGGAACTCCTTCCGAGATAATGCAATGCGAAGATTCCGTTACGGGAAAATATTTGTCGGGAAAACTGAAAATAGACATACCTTCGGCGCGCAGAGCCTTTGTAAAAACCATTTCGATATTCGGAGCGAAGCAAAATAATCTTAAAAATATAGACGTCAATATTCCCATAGGAGTCATCACCGCGGTAACGGGAGTATCGGGCAGCGGAAAAAGCAGCCTTGTGAATCAGATACTGTTCCCGATCGCGTCCAATAGAATAATGGGTTCGAGATATGAAGAGGGCAAGGCAGACGGCGTATCGGGACTCGAATATATCGATAAGGTAATAAATATCGATCAAAGTCCTATAGGTCGTACTCCTCGCAGTAATCCCGCCACTTATACGGGTGTATTTTCTTTTATAAGAGAACTGTTTGCAAAAACGCCCGATGCCGTACAACGAGGATATAAATCGGGCAGATTCAGTTTCAACGTCAAAGGCGGCAGATGCGAAAATTGCAGCGGAGACGGTATACTCAAAATCGAAATGAACTTTCTTCCCGACGTATATGTTCCTTGCGAAGTCTGCGGCGGCAGTCGATATAACAGAGAAACGTTAAACGTTAAGTTCCGAGGAAAGAATATCGCCGATGTCCTTGATATGACGGTAGAAGAAGCCTATTCGTTTTTTGCCAATATCCCCAATATTTATAATAAAATCAAAACGTTATACGATGTCGGACTCGGATATATAAAACTCGGACAATCCGCGACTACTTTGTCGGGCGGAGAAGCGCAAAGAGTAAAACTCGCAACGGAATTATCCAAACGCACGACGGGAAGTACGTTATATATTCTCGACGAACCGACGACAGGGCTGCATAGCGCAGATGTGGATAAATTGATAACGATCCTGCAACGGCTTGCCGATGCGGGGAACACCGTTGTCGTCATCGAACACAATCTCGATGTAATAAAGATAGCTGATTATATAATCGATTTGGGTCCCGAGGGCGGAAACAGAGGAGGACAAATCGTGGCATTAGGTACTCCCGAGGAAGTTTCGGAAAACCAAAACAGTTATACGGGGCAATTTTTAAAAAAGATTTTGACAAAAAAAGTATAAAATTAATTAAAAATTTGACACTCGGTTATGAGCTATGATATAATTAAAAAGTATGAATAAAACTCACAAATTTCGGGGGGGGAGGTAAATTATGTCCGGACATAGCAAATGGGCAAACATAAAAAGAACAAAAGGCAAGACAGATGCTGCAAGGGGCAAGGTCTTTACAAAGATAGGACGTGAAATCGTCGTGGCTGTCAAAGCGGGCGGCCCCGATCCCAACAGTAATGCAAAATTGAGAGATGTAATTGCAAAGGCAAAAGCCGCAAACGTTCCCAATGACAATATTATGCGAAGCATAAAGAAGGCGAGCGGCGAATTGAACAATGTGGATTATGCTGCCGTGACATACGAAGGTTATGCTCCGGGCGGAGTTGCCGTAATCGTCGAAGCGTTGACAGACAATAAAAACAGAACGGCGAGTGATGTAAGGCATATATTCGATAAGACGGGCGGTTCCATGGGCACAAACGGCTGCGTTTCCTATTTGTTTGAATCCAAGGGCGTTTTGGAAATCGAAAAGACGGACAAAAGCGATGACGATGAGATGATGATGGAAGCGCTTGATGCGGGAGCCGAGGACTTTGCCGTAGAAGACGGAGTTTATATTATCACAACATCTCCTGCGACTTTTTCCGAAGTCAGAGAAAATCTCGAAAAGAAGAATTTTACATTTTTAAGAAGCGAATTGGATATGATCCCTTCAAATTATGTAGATGTTACGGACGAAGTTGCCGCTAAAGTCAAAAGAATGCTTGACATGTTTGACGACAACGATGATGTACAGAATGTTTATCATAATGCCGTATTACCCATGGAAGAGGAGGAAGAATAATCGTGGCTGATAAGAAATTGATTATAGACGGACAACCCGAGAAGAAAAATATTCACGAAGGACACAGACAACGTCTGAAACAATCCGTACTCAAAGATCCCGAATTAAACAGTTTCAGTGATATAGAAGTTTTGGAATATGTGTTGACTTTTGCTGTTCCGAGAAGGGATACGAATCCGATAGCGCACAGGTTGTTGGATAAATTCGGTTCATTATATTATGTTTTCTCTGCAAATTATAATCAATTATTATCGGTTTCGGGAGTGACTCAAAATGCCGCGCATTTGATATCCAATTATTTTACGATTTTCAGAAGGATTTGTTCGACGAGAGCCGAAAGAAATATATCCGTAAAAAATGTGCGGGATGCCGTAAATGTATTACAACCTTACTTTGTGGCGCGAGATATCGAGTATGTTTACATGTTGTGTTTGGATGTGCATGAAAATTTAATCGCCGTGGAACGGGTTGCCGAAGGCGACGCCTCAAGCATTACCTTGAATAAGGTCTATATTGTCAAATTGGCAATGAAAAACAATGCCGTAAGCGTGATTTTGGCTCACAATCATCCCGGAGGATATTGGCAACCTTCACAAAGCGATGTCAATTCTACTATAGCTATCGGAATGACATGCGAGGCAATGAATATTCATTTCTCGGATCATATAATTTTCTTTGAGGGCGGTTATTGCAGCTTTTTCTATGGCGGATTATTGCCGAATAGTCCTCGCGGCGCTACGCTCGAAAACGGCTTGATGCTGTATAATGAACCCAAAAATATTGTTTATATGAATTACTTGTCCTGATATATATGAAGATAATGGGGATTGATCCCGGTTACGGTATAATCGGGTACGGTATTTTGGATAAATCGGGGAACAGATTGACTCCGCTAAAATACGGAGTGATAGAAACTCCGAAGGAAGAAAGCACCGCCGTGAGGTTGGCTATTCTCAATCAAGAACTTACCGAAATAATAAAAACTTATACTCCCGAAGAAATTGCGGTCGAGGATTTATTTTTCAATACCAATATTACCACGGGAATAAAAGTGGCGCAGGCTCGCGGTGTGATATTATTGTGTTCCATTCTCGAGTGCGGCAAATTGTTCGAGTATACGCCTTTGCAGATAAAACAGGCGCTTACGGGACAAGGAAGAGCAGAAAAAAAACAAGTACAATATATGGTTAAAGCCATTCTCGGTTTAAGCGAGATTCCCAAGCCCGACGATGCGGCGGATGCTCTCGCGGTGGCTATATGCCATGCAAATACGGGAATGTTCGGAAGGAATCTTAAATAGGAGACTTAAATGTTTGAATATTTGTCGGGAATTGTTTCCGATATTAACGGATTTAATGTGATAATAGATGTCAACGGAGTCGGCTATTCTCTGTTGTGTTCTGCTTCCGCCGTCGGTTCTTTGAAAGTGGGAGAAAAGGCAAAAATTTATGCCTATCTTGCAGTGAGAGAAGATGATGTAAGTTTATACGGCTTTGATTCAAAAGCGGAAAAAAACATTTTTTTAAGATTGATAGAGGTAAGCGGAATAGGAGCAAAAGGCGCCATAGGCATACTTAGCAGCATATCTGCGGATGAACTTGCGTTATGCATCGTAAACGGAGACGTCAAACGTCTCAATTCCGTCAAGGGAATCGGTAAAAAGACCGCGGAGAGAATTGTATTGGAACTTCGCGATAAACTCAATCTCGAACTCAAAGATTCCGCCGTCACGGATTATGTTCCCGTTGCCGAAGTTTCCGACGATGCTTTGATGGCTCTTATGAGTTTGGGCTTTAACAAAAACGAAGCGGCAAAAGCGTTGGCAAATGTAGATAAATCTCTTCCCGTAGAGGAAATGATAAGATTGGCACTGAAAAACAAGCGTTAAAAGGAGTCGGATATGGACGAAAGATTGATCAGTCCCGAAGAATTGAATAACGAGGATGAACTTGACTATACGTTAAGACCCAAAACGCTTGATGAATATGTTGGGCAAGAACAGATAAAAGCCAATTTGCAAGTATATATCAAGGCGTCAAAGATGCGCAAGGAAGCATTGGATCATGTGTTGTTATACGGCCCTCCGGGACTCGGCAAAACCACATTATCGCACATAATCGCCAACGAACTCGGTGTGCAAATCCATATAACAAGCGGACCCACTATTGAGCGCGCGGGAGATCTTGCCGCGATTTTGACAAACCTCGGAGAAAACGACGTGTTGTTTATCGATGAGATACATCGACTTAATCGCGCGGTAGAAGAGATTTTGTATTCCGCAATGGAAGATTATGCGCTTGATATAATGATAGGCAAGGGTCCGAGCGCAAGAAGCATGCGAATAAATCTTCCGAAATTCACTCTTATAGGCGCTACGACGAGAGCAGGTATGTTGACGGGACCTTTGCGCGATCGCTTCGGTATAATAGGGCGACTTGAAATATACACTCCCGAGCAACTTGCTCGGATTTTGCGTCGTTCCTCGTCGATTTTGAATATCAAACTTTCCGAAGACGCGTGTACGGAAATTTCCCGCAGAAGCAGAGGTACTCCTCGAATTGCAAACAGACTTTTGAAAAGAGTACGCGATTTTGCCGACGTCGAAGGTTCGTCTGTCGTAACAAAGGAAATTGCGGAACATGCACTGAAATGCATGGACATAGATGATCTCGGATTGGATTACAGCGACCGAAAAGTCCTGAAAACAATGATTGAAAAGTTCGAAGGGAAGCCCGTTGGATTGGATACTTTGGCAGCGGCTACGGGAGAAGAATCCGTAACCATAGAGGACGCGATAGAACCTTATCTTATGCAAATAGGATTTATTGCAAGAACAGGCAGAGGCAGAATTTGTTTGCCTGCGGCATATCGTCATCTCGGATATAATTTAAGCGAAGCGGATAATAGGCAATTGAGTATTTTTGAGGTACAGGATTCAGATGACAAAAAGTGATTTTTACTATGACCTTCCCGAGGAATTGATAGCGCAGACTCCCATTGAACCGAGAGACGCTTCTCGGTTATTGGTTTATAATCGAAAAACTCGGGAAATCACGGACAAGCATTTTTATGAAATAACGGAATATTTGCGTTCGGGAGACGTGCTTGTTATCAATAATACAAGAGTTTTACCTGCGCGAATTATGGGCATAAAGATTTCCACGGGAGCAGTAATAGAATTTTTATTGCACAAAAGAATAGATCTCACGACTTGGGAAGTCTTGTGTAAGCCCGCCAAACGCGCGCCTGTAGGTACCGTAATAAAATTTTCCGATGAACTCGAAGCTACCGTTATAAAAGAGGGCGAAGAAGGACTTCGAATTGTCAGATTTGATTTTCAAGGAGTTTTCGAGGATATTCTGCGCAAAATAGGAGAAATGCCGTTACCGCATTATATCCACACTAAATTGAGTGACAGCGAACGTTATCAAACCGTTTATTCGAAAACGGAGGGTTCAAGCGCGGCTCCGACTGCGGGATTGCATTTTACACCCGCTCTTATTGACAAAATAAAAGCCATGGGCGTTGAGGTAGCAGAGGTGCTTCTTCATGTCGGACTCGGAACATTCAGACCTGTAAAAGCGGAAAATATATCCGAGCATGTTATGCACAGCGAATATTATGAAATGAGCGAAGAGGCTGCCCAACGTATCAATGCGGCAAAGAAAGAGGGTAGGCGCGTAATTGCGGTAGGCACGACAAGCGTAAGGATACTTGAAAGCGCCGCAGATGTAAAAGGACACGTCAATCCCGTAAAAGGCTATACGAATATTTTTATTTATCCGCCTTATGAGTTTAAAGCGGTCGATGCGTTGATAACCAATTTTCATCTTCCCGAGTCTACTCTTATTATGCTTGTTTCGGCTTTTTGCGGAAGGGAAGAAACGCTTGGATTTTACGAATATGCAGTAAAAAACAAATACAGATTCTTCAGTTTCGGAGACGCTTGTCTGTTGCTTTAAGCAATTATTGCTTTTTTATAGAATTTTTTTCGGGGGAAATCGATTTGAAAGCATTTTCATATAAAACGATACATGTTTGTTCACAATCTGGAGCAAGAGTCGGAGAACTCACGACGCCGCACGGGAAAATTATTACGCCTATTTATATGCCCGTCGGTACGCTTGCGACGGTAAAATCATTGACTCCCGAAGAATTGAAAACAGCCCAAGCGGAAATAATTTTATCGAATACTTATCATCTATATCTTCGTCCCGGCAGAGAAATCGTGAAAGCCGCGGGCGGCTTGCATAAGTTTATGGCATGGGACAGACCTATTCTTACCGACAGCGGCGGCTTTCAGGTTTTTTCTCTTGCGAAGATGAGAGATGTTTCCGATGAGGGAGTGGGTTTTTCTTCCGTTTATGACGGAAGCAAACATTTTATTACTCCCGAACTCGACATGGAAATTCAACATGATCTCGGCGCCGATATTATTATGGCATTTGACGAATGTACCGAATACGGAGTCGATAAAGATAAAGCGCACAGCGCGATGGAGCGTACTTTGCGTTGGCTCGGAAGATGCAAATCCGCGCATAACAACGATAAACAAATGCTTTTCCCTATAGTTCAGGGAAATATGTTCGAAGATCTCCGACTCGAATCATTGATAAGAACTATTCCGTACGCCGAATGCGGCATCGCCATCGGCGGATTGAGCGTAGGCGAATCCAAACCGTTAATGTATCGCATGATGGATGTTATGCAAGGATATTATCCGACCGACATGCCGAGATACTTGATGGGAGTGGGCAGTCCCGACTGCCTTGTCGAAGGTATTTTGAGGGGAATAGATATGTTCGACTGCGTCATGGCTACCCGTATGGCGAGAAACGGAACGGCTTTTACTTCAAAGGGACGAATAACCGTTCGTAACGGAGTCTATAAAGATGACTTTACGCCTCTTGACGAAAACTGCGATTGCTATTGTTGCAAAAATTATACCAAAGCATATTTGAGACATCTTATCAATACCGATGAAATATTGGGCGGAAGGATGTTGTCTCTGCATAATATAACATATTTATTGAATTTGATACATCGTATAAGAGATGCGATTATGGAAGATCGTTATCTTGACTTTGTCGAACGGTTCCGCGCTTCCGAAGAGTACGATAATTGAAGAGCGTAAACCCGTTAAAATTCTACTGAAAAAAGGGACGGATCGTCGGCAAAAGGCGGAAAGGATTTTTGTCGCTTTTTTCTTAAAAGTATTTCAAAGGAAAATGACTTTTTTCCTTTTATTTACTTGTTTTTTTTATTTGACTATGATATAATAATTGAAGTTTTTTGATTTCACACCCGAAAGCGGAGTGCTTTCTGTTGCGTAAGAAAATTTTTAATCTTGCGTTGAAAAGCACGAATGATGCGCGGGGAGGCAAAAACAGGAGGAAAAAAATGGAAAATGTAATTTCAATGAAGCAGCTTCTTGAAGCAGGTGTACACTTCGGACACCCTACAAGAAAATGGAACCCCAAGATGAAGAAGTATATATATACCGCTCGAAACGATATATATATCATAAATCTCGAAAAGACGGTCGGTCTTATCGATGAAGCGTATGCCTTTATCAAATCCGTTGCGGATTCGGGTAAGAACATTTTGTTTGTCGGTACGAAAAAGCAGGCTCAGGAAGCAATAAAGAGCGAAGCCGAAAAATGCGGAATGTTTTATATTAATTACAGATGGCTCGGCGGTACTTTGACAAATTTCACAACTATAAGATCGAGAATAGAAAGACTCAACAAACTCAACCAAATGGAAAAGATGAATGAGTTTGCCGTATTACCCAAGAAAGAAGTAAGCAAATTGATTGCCGAGCGTGATAAACTCGAACAAAATCTCGGCGGTATCAAAGATATGAGAACTCTTCCGGGAGCGATTTTCGTTGTCGATCCCAAGAAAGAGCATTTGGCGGTAGCCGAAGCAAGAAGTTTGGGTATTCCCGTCGTAGGTATCGTAGATACAAACTGCGATCCCGATGAAGTGGATTATATAATTCCCGGAAACGATGACGCGATTCGCGCTATAAAGCTTATAGTGGGCGCGATGGCGGACGCCGTAATCGAAGCGAAAGAGGGAGAAGAAGGACTTAAAGCGCGTAAAGAAATAGAAGCGCAGATGCAAGCCAAGTTGGAAGCGGAAATGCAAGCAAAACTCGAGGCTGAAGGTTTGGCTCAGAGTGAAGATACCGAAGTTACCGAAGGCGTGGGCGATAAGACCGAAGAACCTTCCCAAGAAAATGTTGTTGAAGAGAAAAAAGACGAATAAGGAGATATAAATTATGGCATTTACGGCAAAAGACGTAGCAAAATTAAGAGAAATAACGGGCGCCGGCATGATGGATTGCAAGAAGGCGCTCACGCACACCGACGGCGATATGGATAAGGCTGCAGAGTATTTGAGAGAAATAGGCGTAAATATCGCTATGAAAAAGAGTTCGAGAATAGCATCCGAGGGCGCTGTCAGTTCATATACCTCACAGGATGGAAAAATCGGTGTTTTGGTAGAGATAAATTGCGAGTCCGACTTCGTTTCAAAGGGCGAAGGCTTCCAGACTATGGGTAAAAAACTTGCCGAGCACATAGCAAAAATAAAGCCCGCAAATGAAGAAGAGTTTTTAAAAGCGCCTTACGAGGGCGGCACGGTAAATGATTTCATCACTGCCGAAATCGCAAAGATAGGCGAAAAGATTTCCTTCCGCAGATTTTCTTTGCAGGAGATAGCAAACGGACACGAAGAAGCGTATATTCACATGGGCGGTAAGATAGGCGTGTTATTAGAGGTCGAAACAGGAAAGGATTTAAGCGGTGACGCCGAGTTCAAGACAATGTGCCATGACATAGCAATGCATATTGCCGCATTCGCTCCCAAATATCTCTATAATGAAGAAGTTCCCGCCGAAGAGATCGATCATGAAAAAGAAATTCTGAAGATTCAGGCGCTCAACGATCCCAAGAATGCAAACAAGCCCGAGATGGTTTTGAATAAAATGATAGAGGGTCGATTGGGTAAATTCTTTAAAGAAGTTTGCTTGATAGATCAGGATTTTGCAAAAGATGCAAGCATAACAATTCGTCAGCTTGTCGATGGATTTGCAAAGAAGACGGGCACTCAAATCAAACTTAAAAAATTCACCCGCTTTGTAATGGGCGAGGGACTTGAAAAGAAGTCGGAAAACTTCGCTGAAGAAGTTGCAAAGATGATGTAATTACAGTGGGACGGTATTTTTACTGTCCCATTTCTTTAGATTTACGGAGGTGGATATATGTATAAAAGGATTCTACTTAAAATCAGCGGAGAAGCGCTTGCCGGAGAACACGGTGTAGGTATAGATCCTAAACGTGTTGACGATGTTGTAAATCAACTTGTTACACTGCATAACAACGGTTTACAGATAGGTATAGTTGTCGGCGGCGGCAATTTTTGGCGCGGAAGGCAAGGAACGCACATGGACAGAACCACAGCGGATCACATGGGAATGTTGGCTACCGTCATGAATGCTTTGGCGCTTCAGGATGCGATAGAGGCAAAAAATATTTCCACGCGAGTACAGACGGCAATAAGTATCAATCAAATAGCGGAACCTTATATTCTCAGGAAGGCATTGAAACATTTTGATAAAGGAAGGATAGTTATTTTTGCTTGCGGAACGGGGAATCCTTATTTTTCCACGGATTCGGGCGCGGCATTGCGTGCCGCGGAAATAAAAGCCGATGTCCTTCTTATGGCAAAAAATATCGACGGAGTTTATGATAAGGATCCGAATAAATTCAAAGATGCACATAAATACGATAGGATAACTTATATGGATGTGATAAATCAAGGATTGTCCGTTATGGATTTGACTTCGATAACCATGTGCAAAGAAAACAATATACCCATTATAGCGTTCGGACTCAATATTCCCAATAGCCTTGTAGATGCGGCAATGGGTGAAAAAATAGGTACATTGATTAGTTAAAAACGATTGTACTCGCAAAAAAAATTTGATATAATATACTTAAAAAATACGGTAGACAGGAGGCATATATATGAAGTTTGAAAACGAAGAAGTACAACTTCTTTTCGATGTTTATCAAGAGGATCTTAAGAAGGCGATCGA
Organism: uncultured Clostridia bacterium; assembly: GCA_947581755.1. Lineage (GTDB taxonomy): Bacteria > Bacillota > Clostridia > Christensenellales > Pumilibacteraceae > CANPVN01. Next base: position 25,614 of record CANPVN010000001.1, read on the forward strand.
TCATCTTAAGACGCAGTTGCTCACCATAAGAGCGGGCAGGGCAAATCCGCACATTCTTGATAAAATAACGGTGGATTATTACGGAACACTTACTCCTTTGAATCAAATGGCGAACATTTCCGTTCCCGAAGCGCGCATGCTTACGATTTCTCTTTGGGATGCGAGTATGATCAAAGAAGTCAACAAGGCGATTTTGGCGTCCGATATAGGAATAACTCCTACCGATGACGGAAAAATCATACGATTGATTTTCCCTCAACTTACCGAAGAAAGACGCAAAGAATTGGTTAAACAGGTCAAAAAGATAGGCGAGGACAGCAAAGTCGTTTTGCGCAATTCTCGTCGCGATGCAAACGAGGCTATAAAAAAGCTCAAAAAGGATAACAATATTTCGGAAGACGAACAAGCGGAATGCGAGAAGGAAATTCAAAAGATATTGGATAGTTCTGTTCAACTTGTTGATGATTTATTAAAAGATAAGGAAAAAGAAATTCTTGAAGTATAGCCCCGAACATGTCGGTATAATAATGGACGGCAACGGAAGATGGGCAACAAAAAGAGGTTTGCCGAGAATGATGGGACACAACGCAGGAGTAAAAAGGTTGATTAAGATATTGCCTTATATTTACGAGCGTGGCGTAAAATGTGTTTCACTGTACGCTTTTTCGACAGAGAATAAATTTCGACCTGCCGAAGAAGTGGATAATCTCATGAAGTTGTTGTCTAAAAATTTACAAAAACTTTCGGACGAGATTGCCGACAAAGATATAAAATTTTCGGTAATGGGGGATACCGATTTTCTCCCTTCCGATGTAAGAGAAACAATAAAAGCGTTGACGGAGCAAACGAAACATAAACAAGGCGGATATTTGAATGTGGCATTGAATTACGGAGCGCAGGACGAGATTTTGCGTGCCGTAAACCTTGCCGTCAAAAAACGAAAAGAACTGAATAAACAGGAATTTTCGGAATTGCTTTACACAGCCGGACTTCCCGCTCTCGATCTCATTATCAGAACGGGAGGAGAAAAAAGATTGAGTAATTTTATGCTATATCAAGCGGCTTATGCGGAGTTGTATTTTACCGATATCTTATGGCCTGATTTTACCGAAAAGGAAGTAGATAAAGCATTGGATTTTTATGAGAAACGAAACAGACGTTTCGGCAGAGTCGATTAAGTAATATTTATATATGAAAAAACGAATTATTACAGGTAGTTTAATTGCCATTGTTTTTATAGGCGTTCTTTGCGGGACTCTTTTGTTGAGTACGCTGTTTTATGATGTTTTCATAATATTGATATCGATAGGCGCGATATTCGAACTTTGGCGATGCCTTGATGATAAACATTATATCGATGTGCTTATATTGGCTTTTCTTGCGGCTTTCGGATGTTATGCGATATTGATGTTCGATAATTCGGGTTTTGCTTCATTGGGTTGGTGCTTTGTCGTTTTGCTTGCCGCGGCAGTATCGGAATTTGTTATTTGCATGTTTTTAGGTAGGAATATTGATTGCGTTAAAAATTTTATTCTCATACTTTTTTATCCTACGGCATTGATCGTTTGTTTGCTTGCAATCAATCATTTAATAGTCGATGAGTTGAAATTTTCCGCTGTTTTGCTCATGTTTACAGTTTCTGCTTTTACCGATATGTTTGCGTATTTCGGTGGAACTTTGATAGGCGGTCCAAAACTTTGTCCCGCGATAAGTCCCAAAAAGACCGTAGCGGGCGCCGTTGTCGGATTATGCGGAGGCATTGCTGCTGCGGGATTGGTTATTTTATTTGCTCTTGTTCCCGCATTTGATTTTTTGAACATAAGCATCTTTGCCACAAAAACAGCCTATATAGTCAATATTTTGATTATGGGAGTTTTGGGTTCGGTTTGTACGCAGATAGGAGATCTTGTCGCTTCATTTATAAAGAGACAGGTCGGTATAAAAGATTTCGGCAAACTCTTACCCGGGCACGGAGGAATAATGGATAGAATAGACGGATTTGCCGTCAATGGATTTTTCTTGTTTGTCTATACGGCAATATTTCAAATGTTATTATGAAAAGGATCGCGCTATTGGGAAGTACGGGTTCTATAGGCAGACAAACTTTGAACGTTGTTCGCAGATACCCGAATAAATTCAAAATACAAGCGCTGTTTGCAAACAGTTCCGTTGATTTATTGAAAGTTCAGGCGGAAGAGTTTGCTCCGCGGTATTTGGCATTGGGCGACGAAAGCAGAGTAAAAGAACTCGACACACTGAAAGCCGAAGTATTTTCCGGCGCAGATGCCGCGCGAAAGCTTTGCGAACTCGATGATATCGATGTAGTTGTAGTGGCGGTTGTAGGAATGGCAGGACTTGATCTTGTTGTTTCCGCACTGAAAAACAAAAAAATAATAGCGCTTGCGAACAAAGAATCATTGGTTGCGGGCGGTAAACTTATTAATGATATCATGCGGGAAACAAATGGCGTGATATTGCCCATAGACAGCGAACACAGCGCGGTTTGGCAATGCCTTCAAGATAAAGAGGGCGTAAAAAAAATAATTCTGACTGCAAGCGGCGGTCCCTTCCGAGGATATTCGAAAGAAAAACTTCGCGATGTTTCCGTCGAACAGACGTTAAAGCACCCCAATTGGAGTATGGGGAAAAAGATAACCGTTGACAGCGCAACGATGATGAATAAAGCGTTTGAGATTATCGAAGCGCGTTGGTTGTTTGACGCCGAGGATGTCGATTATGTAATACACCCCGAAAGCATAATTCATTCGTTGGTTGAGTATTATGACGGTAGCATGATTGCGCAATTGGCGGTGCCGAATATGGAAATTCCCATTGCGTATGCGCTGTCTTATCCGCAGCGATTGAAAAATCCTTTCGGCAGTTTTCAATTCGATAGGCCGTTGACTTTTATAAAACCCGATGAAACGGTTTTCAATGCGCCTCGGCTTGCATATAATTGTTTGAGAAAGGGTGGAAATTCCGCTTGCGCTTTGAATGCCGCAAACGAAGCTGCCGTTGAATTGTTTTTGGAACGGAAAATAAGTTTTCTTGAAATTACAAAAATATGCGAAGATGCATTGAAGCATTTCAGATTTATTCCCGAGCCGAGCTTAAATGATCTGCATGATACTTTTACGGAAGTTTATACGAGTATAAAATAGAGCAAGGAGAGAAGATGATAGTTCTATATATTTTGTTGGCAATAGTTGTTTTGTTGGTAATGATAATAGTCCATGAATTTGGGCATTATCTCGCGGGCAAAATACTGAAATTCAAAATAAACGAATTTTCGGTAGGCTTCGGACCGAAAATTTTTTCCAAGAAAAAAAAGAACGGAGAGGTATTTTCGTTAAGATTGATACCGTTGGGCGGCTATTGCGCTTTTGACGGAGAAGACGAAGTCGATTCCGAAAAGAACGAAGAGCCTTTCCCCGAAGAAACAAAACCGCAAGAAGAACAGTGTGAGGAACAGCCTCGTTTGAAGAAGTTCAACGAGCAACCTCCTTGGAAAAGAATAATCGTGCTTATAAGCGGCGGAATGTTCAATATACTTTCGGCGATAATCTTTTCATTGATGTACGTGGCAATCGTAGGCGCGCAGATCCCTGTTATTTCTTCCGATCTCGTTGCCGACAGACTTATGGAAGGCGATCGGATAGTCGCGGTTGAAGGTGTGGAAGTCAGTGTTTTACATCCGTTTAATGAAATTTTTCCTGCGGCAGAGGAAGGTAAAGCCGTAACGGTAACGATAGAGAGAAACGGAGAAAGAAAAGACGTCGAATTGGTGGGAAGTCGTTTCGAGATGAAAGACGATAAAGGCAATTATATTTTCGAGAACGGCGAAATAAAGACAGAAGTAAAGTACGGATTGCAATACGGGAATACCGAGTTCAGAAAATACGGCTTTTTCAAAACCATAGGACTCAGTTTTCCTTTTACGGGGAAAATGATAGGAGCTGTTTTTCAATCTCTTTGGATGTTGATAACGGGGCAAGTAGCCATTACCGATGTCACGGGTCCTATAGGTACCGTTACGGTAATTGCGGAATATACTCAAATAAATATTTTGAATTTGTTTGTATTTTTGCCTTTGATTTCTGCAAATTTGGGAGTTTTCAATTTGTTGCCTATTCCAGCTCTCGACGGGTCGAAGGTTGTATTTTGTTTGATCGAGTGGGTAAGAGGTAAGCCAATAAAGCCGGAGATAGAAGCCAAGATTCATACAATAGGGCTATTTGTTCTGTTTGGATTGGTAATTGCTTTGGATATTGCCGGGCTTATAATCAGGAGTTTAGGGTGAAACAATTAAAAGTAGGAAATTTAATATTGGGCGACGGTGCAATACCCATTCAATCTATGACCAATGTGCCGACTTCGGACAGAGAAGCGTTATATGCTCAAGCCAAGTCGCTTATAGATAACGGTTGTGATTTGGTACGAGTTGCGGTATGCAGTCGCGCCGAAGCGGAGATTTGTTCGAAAGTATTCGTTGAACTGAACGCTCCCGTTTGCGCCGATATTCAATATGATTATAAATTAGCCGTTTTATGCAGTGATTTGGGCTTTGCGAAGGTTAGGATAAATCCCGGGAATATAGGCGGCGACGACAAAGTCGGAGAGGTCGTTGCCGCGGCAAAAGCCAACGGCACGGTACTCCGTGTCGGCGTAAATTCAGGCAGTTTACATAAAGATATAACAGCGCAATACGGAAAAGGCGCCGAGGCTATGGTAAAAAGCGTCGAGCAAAATTTGAGAATTTTGGAAAGACATAATTTCTTCGATACCGTTGTGTCGTTAAAGAGCAGTTCGGTGGCGTTGACTGTCGAGGCGAATCGTTTGTTCAGAAGTCGTTTTGATTATCCCTTGCATATAGGGATAACGGAAAGCGGTATCGGTGAAAATGCCGTCATAAAGTCGGCAATCGGAATAGGAGCGTTGTTATTGGATGGAATAGGAGAGACATTGAGGGTTTCTTTATCGGGCGATCCCGTTGCCGAGGTCGTTTATGCAAAGAAAATCCTGCGAGCGTTGGGAAAGGATAAAAATTTTTGTGAAGTTATCTCTTGTCCCACTTGCTCGAGATGTAATTACGACCTTGCATCCATTGCCGATAAATTTCAAAAAGCGACAGCGAGCATTACAAAACCCGTAAAGGTTGCGATAATGGGTTGTTCTGTCAACGGAATAGGAGAAGCCGGAGACGCCGATTTCGGCATCGCCGGCGGTCGTGAAGATTGTGTAATATTTGCTCACGGAAAATTGATCCGTAAGCTGCCTTTCAACGAGGCTTATAATGAACTGCTGAAAATGGTAACGGAGTTTACAAATGAATAATTTAATGGTACGCTTCCATGACGAAACATTGGGAGAATTCGAATATCTTAAATTAAATCTTTTGACTATAATCAAAAGTCGGAATGTTTTGGAGATAGATTTATCTTGTCCGCGTAAGTACGAAGAGACGGTTCGAAAGAATTTGTCTTATTTGGAAAAAGTTTTTGCCGATATTTTGGATGTAGACTATAAGATAGAAGTAAAATACAATTGTCCCGTATTCGAAAAGGACAAATTCATTCAGGATGTTATTGACTTTTTGGATGCGTATCCCGTTGTAAAAGGCAATCTTAAAAGAGAAAATATTTCCGTAGAAGACAGAGACGATTCCATAAAATGCGCTCTTAAGTTCGATAAAAGTACTTATGATTATTGTCGGGGAATAAATTTGGTTCTTATTTTGAATAAGTTTGCGCGAGATAAATATTTCGACACAATAAGTTTTGAAATTTCTTCTTATGAAAATTCATTTGATTTTTCCGTTTTGGAAAAAAACGATATAATAGTTGAGGATAAAAATAATCTTATCGGCAACAGCCTTATGAGAAGGATAACGGTTACCGATGTCGAAAGATACATAGGCTATGAAATAACAGGGGACGCTTTTTATATAGAGGACGCGACCGAAGGCGAAAAAATCTTTTGCGGAACTATTGAAAATTATACCGAAATCAAAAGGAAACCCAAAGAGGGAGAAAAACAAGAAGATTTAAGACCTTTTTATAAATTTGTTTTAAGGGATTTTACGGGAGAGATCAATTGCGTGTATTTTCCCACAAAAGCTTCTTTTCCAAAAATGGCGGAGATAAAAAACGGTATTACCGTAAAGGCTCAAGGAATGGTAGAGAAAGACAATTATACTCAAGGTCTCGTATTCAAGATCAGATCCATATCGTTTTGTAAATTGCCCGAAAACTTCGAGAAGGTCATCATCAAAAGGTGTGTGCCGAGGGAGTATATTTGCGTTCATCCCAAGCCTTATTTCACGGCGGTCCAAAAAGACCTGTTCGGCTTATCGGAAATCCGAATTCCGCCTTATCTGTCGGATAAAACATTTTGCGTATTCGATACCGAAACAACAGGGTTGGACCCTCGATTGGACAAAATTATAGAGATAGGCGCAGTTTTGTTGGAACACGGAAAAATCACTCAAACATTTCAAAGTTTTATAAATCCGCACAGGGGATTGACTCCCAAAATAAGACAACTGACAAATATCACCGAAGCCGACTTGATCAACGCTCCCGAAACCGAAGATGTTTTATCGGATTTTTATAAATTCAGTTACGGATTGCCGTTGGTGGGACATAATATCAAATTCGACTACGAGTTTATTACCATGGAAGGGAAACCTTATAATATAGTTTTCGAAAATGAGCTTGTAGATACTTTGACTCTTGCGCAAAAGTTTTTGTCCTTGCGGCATTATAAGTTAGATAATGTGGCAAAATATTTTGCCATAGTCAACGAGGGCGCGCACAGAGCGATATACGACGCATTGACAACCGCAAAGATTTTTATGAAATTTGCCGAAAGGCTATAAAAATCGCTTGATTTTTATTTGAATTTATGATATATTTTAGATAGTAAATATCTGCGTATGTGGGAGTGAGCCGAAAGGTTCACTCTTACTTTATGAGGAGGCTGAAATTTTGGATATCAAAAAGTTGGGCGAACAAATTTCTCCTACGCTCGAAGGTTTGGGGTACGAGTTGGTAGATATAGAATACGTTAAAAAGTACGGAGACATGCATCTTATAATCTATATCGATACTCCTGCCGGAATAACCCTCGACGATTGCGAGAAAGCGAGCAATGCTCTCGACCCTCTTCTCGATGAAATAAATCCCACGGCAGATGCGCCGTACTCATTAGACGTTTCTTCTCCCGGGTTGGACAGACCTTTCAAAAAGCAACGCGACTACGAGAGAAATTACGGCAAGGAAGTAGAGATAAAATTGTATGCTCCGATAAAAGGCAAAAAAGTTATCGAAGGCATACTGAAAGAAAAGACCGAAAACGTATTGACCGTCGAAGTTAACGGTGAAGACAAAACAATAGAATGTAACAGAATTGCGGTAGTCAGACCGCTTGTTAAATTCGAGTAATCACGGAGGAACAATTTTAATGGTAAACAAGGATTTTTATGCCGCGCTTGACGAACTTGAATCGCAAAAACATATAAAGAAGGAAGTTTTTCTTCAGGCATTGGAAACGGCTCTTACTATTGCTTATAAAAAACATACAGGTGAAAGCCGAGCAATAGAGGTGAGACTTTCTCCCGAGCGCAACACAATCAGGATTTTTGCATATCTTACTGTAGTGGAACAAGTCGAAGACAGAGATACTCAAATAAGTCTCGAAGATGCCAGACTCAAAGACAAAAAGATAAAAATAGGCGAGACTGTAAGTGAGGAGATAAATTCCAAGGATTTCGGCAGAATTGCGGCTCAAACAGCAAGACAGGTTATAATGCAAAAACTGAGAGAAGTCGAAAGTGAAATTGCTTACAGTGAACTCAGCCAAAAAGAGGACGAATTGATTACCTGTGTTGTACGACGTATCGAAGGCGATAATGTTTATGTGGAAATAAATAAATTGGAAGCGTTGTTAGCTCCCGCGGATCAAGCGCCTCATGACCGATTCAGCGTGGGTGACAGAATAAAAGTTTATGTAAAAAAAATCAAACCCGGCAATCACGGTCCTCAGATAATGGTATCGAGAACTGTTGCGGGATTTGTAAAAAAACTTTTCGAACTCGAAGTGCCCGAGATTGCCGCCGGACTTGTAACTATTAAATCGATCGTGCGCGAAGCGGGTTACAGAACCAAGATGGCGGTTTACAGCGAGGATAGTTCCATCGACGCTCTCGGAGCATGCGTCGGTAATCGCGGAATGAGAGTAAATGCGATTGTTTCAGAACTCGGCGGCGAAAAAATCGATATAATTCCTTGGTGTCCCGATATATTGGAGTTTATAGCGCGTTCTTTGTCTCCCGCAAAAGTTGTGGCGGTACAGGCGATCGACGAGGAAAAAGTCGCAAAAGTAATAGTTATGGACGATATGTTATCGTTGGCAATAGGTAAAGACGGACAGAATGCGAGACTTGCGGCAAAACTTACGGGTTGGAAAGTCGATGTCAAGCCTTATTCCAAATATCTTATAGAGCAAGAAGAAGAAAAAGCGGAGGAGCCTCAAAGTAAGGAGACAAACGAAGAGGACGACCTTTCCGAATTGGACTCTTTGGAGGATGACGGTGACAAATAGACCTCAACGAATGTGTGTGGCATGCCGCAGTCATGAGGAAAAGAGAAATCTCGTAAGAATAGTTCGTTCATCGGATGGAACGGTTTCCGTGGATTTGACGGGCAAGGCAAACGGCAGAGGAGCATATCTTTGCTTGAATAAAGAGTGCATTGCAAAAAGCAAAAAGACAAATGCTTTGGGTAGGGCGCTTAAGTGTGAAATCGATTCCGAAATCTATTCTTTATTGGAGAGTAAATGCGATGGGAATGGTTGAAAAACTTTTGGGCTTTGCCATAAAAGCAAATAAGATAGTTTTTGGGACCGATAATATTTTAAAGAAAAGAGTTTATTTGATTATAGCGGCGGATTCGTTAAGTAAAGTTGCTGTAAAAAAATTGGTATCGACAAAGAAAGACGTACCGCTATTCATAACGAACTTATCTATTGAGCAGTTTATAAGACGAGAAGGTTGCAAAGTCATAGGACTTGCAGACAGTCAGATGGCAAACGCAATAATCAATAATTTTGACAGTAATTATCAGAGGATAATCTTGGAGGAAAACTGATTTTGGCAAATACTACCTCAACACCGAAAAAAGAAGCAAAATTCGAAAGCGTTAAAAAGTTGAACGCTATTGTGCAATCCGGAGAGACTACGGCGCTTATTGCCGATTTCAAGGATTTGCGAATGAAAATAGACGCCCTGATTAAATCCGAGAGGGCAAAAGTTCAACAAATAAAGCAAAGAAAAGTAGAACTTGATAAAAAACAAGAAGATGAAACGATGGTAAGTCGGGTTAAACCCGAATTGAAAAAGGAAGTATCCGAAGATACCGCTACCACCGTGGTTTCCGTTCCCAAAGAAAAGCCGACGGAAAAGCCCAAGAAGGATAATTCTGCGACTTCGAAAACAGCGTCTAAACCGATTTCAAAAGAAAAAGTGATTGTAGAGCCGAAAAAACCCGAGATCCGCACGAAAACCATCGATAATTCAGTGGTGCCCAATTATATAAGAGGAGTTATGACTCCCTCGCAAAAAACGGCGATACAACCGACTAAGCCCAATCGCGATTCCAAAAAGAATACTTCTCAGTCCAATAAGCCAAATCAGAACGGACCGAGAAATTCTTCTTTCGAAAGGAAACCGATCGATAAAAACAAGAATGAATTCCGCACTTCGAAGCCGAGCGGAACATACGTTGCGGAATTTGTTGCGCCCGTAACAAAAGAGCGCAAGCAACACGAGAAGAAAAAGGATAATTTCAAACCCGAAGATAAAAAATCAATGAATAAGCGTACCCTTATTCGTAAAGGATTCATAACCGAAGATGTTGATGAAGACAGAATGGGTACCCGAAAATTAAAGAACAAAAAGACAAAACCTCAGCCTGTATTTACTCCGATTAAAATTACAAAAGCGGTTATAACCACCGAAAATCTTACGGTTAAGATATTGAGTGAAAAAATAGGTAAGACCGCGCAGGAAATTATCAAGCAACTCATGCTGTTGGGAATTATGACTAATATAAACAGCGTGGTGGACTTTCCCACAATGGAACTTGTTGCGAACGAACTCGGGGTCGAATTGGAATTAAAACTCGAACAGACTCAAGAAGCCAAAATAGAAGCAGGTTTCGAAGAAGCCGATGACGAAAACAATCTCGTAAAAAGACCTCCCATAATTACCGTTATGGGTCACGTCGATCACGGTAAGACCTCTTTACTCGATGCGATAAGAAAGACAGCAGTCGCGTCGGGAGAAGCGGGCGGCATTACTCAGCATATCGGCGCTTATTCGGTAATGTGTAAAGGAGAAAAGATAACATTCCTTGATACACCGGGACATGAAGCGTTTACGGAAATGCGCGCAAGAGGCGCAAAAGTTACGGATATAGCGGTGCTTATTGTTGCTGCCGATGACGGCGTAATGCCTCAAACCGTAGAAGCGATCAACCATGCAAAAGCCGCAAAAGTTCCCATTTTGGTTGCTATTAATAAAATAGACAAACCCGGCGCAAACCCCGATAAAGTCAAACAGGATTTGATGAACTACGATCTTGTCCCCGAAGAGTGGGGCGGAGAAACAATCATGGTTCCCGTTTCGGCTAAGACGGGCGAAGGGTTGGATAAACTTTTGGAAATGATTCTTTTGTTGTCCGAATACAACAATTACAGAGCAAATCCCGCAAGAAAGGCAAAATGTTCGATAATCGAAGCCAAACTTGATAAAGGGAAGGGACCTATTGCGAACATTATCGTTATGAACGGAACACTTCATACGGGTGATTTTGTAGTATCGGGAATGACTTTCGGAAGAATAAGAGCGATGGTCGATGACAAGGGAAGAACGATAAAAGAAGCGACTCCGTCTACTCCCGTGTCGGTGCTCGGCTTTACCGATGTGCCTCAGGCGGGGGACGTTGTATATGTCGTAGACGACGAAAAGACCGCAAAGCAAGTGGTAGACGAGAGAAATACAAAACTTAAAAACAATGCCGCAAACCAAGGACAGAAAATCACTCTCGATGATGTATTTAACAAAATTTCCGAAGGCAATATGAAAGAGTTGAATATTCTTATAAAAGCAGATGTTCAGGGTTCTGTCGAGGCTCTTAAAAATTCTCTTATAAAACTTTCCAATGACGAAGTGAAAGTCAATGTGGTTCACGGCGGAGTGGGAGCAATAAACAAGTCGGATCTTATGCTTGCCGAGGTTTCCAACGCGATAATCATAGGATTTAACGTAAGACCTGACGCGGAATCTAAAACAGTAGCGGAAAACAAAGGTATAGATATTCGTCTGTACAGAGTTATATACGAGGCTATAGATGATGTACAGAATGCAATGAAGGGACTTATTGCGCCCAAGACAAAGGAAACTGTTTTGGGACGAGCGTTGGTCAAAAATATCATAAAGATACCCAATGTCGGATTTATTGCAGGTAGTTATGTAAAATCAGGCAAGATATTGAGAAATTCTTTTGTCAGAATATATCGTGATAACGTTGTCGTATTCGACGGCAAAATAGATACTCTCAAAAGGTTTAAGGATGATGTAAAAGAAGTCGCCACAGGTTTCGAATGCGGCATAAGCGTAGAAAATTTTGATAAATTCCAAGAAAACGACGAAATCGAATCTTATATTTTAGAGGAAGTTCGCGAATAAAAAATGAATGTCAGACTTGAAAGAATTAACAGTGAAATAATGAAAGAACTTTCGGTAATCATAAGGAACTTAAAGGATCCGAGAATTACCGAAATGATAAGCGTTCTGTCCGTGGATACCGCCAAGGATCTGAAAACAGCAAAAGTATATGTCAGTATATACGGAAATGAAGAAAAGAAGCAAGAGACCTTCAATGCGCTTGTTCATTCCGTAGGCTTTATTCGTAAGGAATTATCTGTTGCCTTGAGAGATTTGAAAAGTGTACCTCAAATTAAATTCATTTTGGATACTTCAATGGAATACTCTCAAAAAATAAATACAATTCTCGAAGGAATTACTTTCCATGATGATACTACAGATACTGAATAATTGTAAAACCGTCCTTATAGTCGGACACATGAGAGCGGACGGAGACTGCATAGGCGCGGGACTTGCGTTAAAGATCGCTTTGGAAAAGAGCGGAATGCAAGCGGATTTTGTATGCGATTCCGATTTACCGTCTTTTGATTTTATGCCGTGTTTCGATACCGTAAACAAACCTCGATTTACTTCTTATGACGCCGTTATTGCGGAAGATTGCGGTGATAAGATGAGAATGGGCAAATATAAGACGGAGTTTTCTTCTGCAAAATTAACTTTGAACATAGATCATCATATTTCCAATATAGGATTTGCCGACTATAACGAAGTCAAATCGGACAAGAGCAGTACTTGCGAGGTATTGTATGATATTTTGAAGCCGTTGGATTTAATCGATAAAGATATAGCGACATGTCTTTATGTGGGATTGAGTACCGATACGGGGCATTTTATCCATAATACGACTACTCAAAAGGTCTTTTCGATAGCGGCGGATTTGTTGGGTTACGGCATTGATGCGTCGCAAATAGCGTCCGATATTTATCGCCGAAATACAATTGAAAAGACGATGCTTGTGTCCAAGGCGTTGGCGTCGATAAAAACATATTTGAATGATTCTTTGGGAATTATAGTGATTACAACCGAAATGTTGGAAAGTTGCGGATGTACCATAGTCGATACAGAAGGGATTATAGATGATTTGATGAAAATCGGGAAAGTCAAAATCGGCTTGTGTATTACCGAGCAAAAAGCGAATTTTTATAAAGTCAGCATTCGTTCCAAAGGCGCAAATGTTGCAAGAGTTGCCGAGCAATTCGGAGGCGGCGGGCATGTTCGCGCTGCGGGGTTTGTTATAAGCGGAATTTTGCAAAATGCCATAGATTCGATAATAACCGCCATTCAAGAAAGCGATATTTTATGAAGGGCATAATAAATCTTTATAAGCCGAGTGGATTCACTTCGTCCGACGCGGTAGTAAAAACAAAAAAAATTTTGAACGAACGCACAGTCGGGCACATGGGGACTTTGGATCCGATGGGAGAAGGCGTTTTGCCTTTGGGAGTCGGAAAAGGCGCAAGGCTTTTTGATTATTTTCTGAGAAAGGACAAGTTATATCGCGCGACATTCCGTTTCGGATACGAGACGGATACATTGGATAGGTGCGGAGAAATTATTGCCGACGGCGGAAAAATTCCTTTATTTGAAGATATAAAAGAAGCGACAAAGAATTTTATCGGAACTATACGGCAATTGCCTCCGAGGTATTCCGCTAAGAGCATAAACGGTGAAAAAGCATATAAAAAGGCAAGACGCGGAGAAAATTTTGAATTAAAGCCGACGGAGGTAACTATTTATTCGCTTGATGCGGAAGAGCAAGGCGAAGACATCTCATTAACCGTAAAATGTTCCGCGGGCACTTATATCAGATCTATCGGACGCGATTTGGCGCACTATCTCAATACTTTTTGTACGATGACGAGTATTGTAAGGTTGCAAGCGGGACCCTTTCGTATAGAGGATTGCATCACTTTTGACTCGCTGGAAAAACTGAAAGAAAAGGCAATTATTCCCTTGGAGAGGGTTTTACGTGATGTTAAACGCATTGATGTTCCTTCCGATATGTATTTTAAATTGAGTAACGGAATATCGATATCGACGGCTCCTTTTACGGATAAAAGAACGGTATTTTGTCGGGGCGAATTATTCGGATTGGGTTCGGCTCCCGAGGGACAACTCAAAATCGAAACCTATTTAAAGGACTGATATGGATAATAAGATTTGCTTAGCGTTGGGTTTTTTCGATAGTGTTCATATTGGACACAGAAAAATTATTGCGTCGTTAAAAGATATTTCGTTAAAGGCAAAAGCGACTCCCTGCGCGATGACTTTCAAAAACAATATTTACGGAATAGTAAAAAGCGGAAGCAAACTTATATATACTTTTGAGGAACGGGAAAAGATATTCGACAGACTCGGAATCAAGCCCATCGCTTTTGAATTTACTTCGGAGTTTTGCAATACCGACAGAGAAAGTTTTTTGGAAATGCTTGTCGGCGAATACGATATTCAAGCCTTTGTTTGCGGGAGGGATTTTACTTTCGGAAAAAACAGAGCAGGCAACGCCGAATATTTAAGGGAGTATTCGAAAAAGAAAAATATTCTCGCAATTATAGAAGACGATGTATGTATCTCGGGCGATCGCATTTCCACGACATTGATAAAGCAATATTTGAGTAACGGAAAAAATCTCGAAAACGCAAATAAACTATTGGGAGAAGATTACTCCGTCAGCGGTACCGTTATCGGCGGAATGGGACGAGGAAAGTCATTGGGCTTTCCCACAGCCAATGTAAGTATTCCGCATGAAAAATTTTTGATAGGAGAAGGCGTATATTCAACCGATACGATAGTGGACGGCATTGTTTATAAATCGATTACGAATATAGGACCGAAGCCTACTTTTTCCGAAGAGACTTCCACGATAGAAACTTACTTGATCGGTTATAACGGAAATCTTTACGGAAAGGAAATAACGCTCGTTTTCAGACGATTTATGCGTGATATAATAAGGTTTTCAGACAAAAACAAGTTGATAAATCAATTGGAGGAGGATAAAAAGACAAGATGCTCAGAATAGGACCTTCGGGCAATTCCGCTGTTTTTTATGATTCGGGGCATACACATTCTTACGAGGCTCCCGAATTTTTAAAAAGTATAGATCTGAATGCTTATGAATATTCATTCGGCAGAGGCTTCGGCATGAAAGACGAAACCGCGCTTAAAATGGGCGAAGAAGTCGCAAAATACGATATTGCTTTGAGTGTACATGCGCCTTATTATATAAATTTTGCGAATCCCGATCCCGAAATGATAAAAAAATCTTTCGGATATATTGAGGAATCGATTAAAAAAGTCAGACTTATGGGAGGGAACAGGGTTGTTTTCCATTCCGCGACGCAAGGCAAAATGACACGAGAAGAAGCGTTGAAAACGACTCATGATAATATAAAAAAGCTTTTGGCTTATCTTGACGAACAGGGATTTGAGGATTATATACTTTGTCCCGAAACCATGGGAAAATATTCTCAAATAGGCAATTTAAATGAAATTGTCGATTTATGTCTGATAGACTCAAGGCTTATGCCGTGTTTTGATTTTGGGCATTTGAATTGTTTGCTTCAAGGAGGATTGCGCTCTTACGAAGATTATAGAATATTGATGGATTATACTTTGGAAAAATTGGGCGAGCGGGCTAAAAATTTGCATATTCATTTTTCCAAGATAATGTACGGAAAGGGCGGAGAAATAAAGCATCTGGATTTTTCCGATGATTTTTACGGTCCGCCTTTCGAACCGTTGGCAAAGTTGATAAATGATTACAAAATGTCGCCTACGATAATATGCGAATCCAAGGATTTAATGATGGAAGACGCTATAAAAATGAAAAATATCTGCAAAAACGTTTAACTTATTCGTTGAAATATGCTATAATAAAGCGTAAGTTATTTTGGAGGTAATTATTAATGTTTGAGAATGTTGATGCCTATGTCATTTTAAGCGAAGTAAATCGTTTTTATTTTACAAAAGTAAAAACCTCTTTCGGTTGTGTCATTTTGACTCCTGTTGAAAAAATATGTATTACCGATTTTCGGTATGCCGCTTATGTCAAGCAGACTTTGAAAGACTTTACTGTCCTTACCATAAAGGGAAGTTCTCTTATGCAAGTTATTAATGAGAACCTTGCAAGACTCGGCGTCAAAAAAGCGGGATTCGAAGAGGAATCCGTAACAGTAAAGATGTTTGAGGGGCTTAAGAAAAATTGTCCTTCGATAGAATTTGTTCCTGCGTCGCGGGAAATCGCTTTGATAAGATCCATAAAATCTCCCATGGAGATTTCTCTTATGACTCAGGCGCAAAGAATTGCGGAGAAGGCGCTGGAGGAAGTTATTGCTTCTTTGAAGCCCGGCGTTACCGAGCGTGAAATCGCCGCTCAGTTGTTGTTTAAGATGCAAATGATGGGAGCGGATGACAAATCTTTTGATACCATTGTTGCCTTCGGAGAAAATTCCGCGGTTCCTCATCACGAGTCCGGAGATCGAAAACTTGAAAAGAACGATATAATATTGATTGATATGGGTGCCGTTTATAAGGGATATTGTTCGGATATGACAAGGACATTCTTTTACGGAACGCCAAATGAAGAACTTAAGACGATATACGGTATAGTACAAGAAGCGCAGTTATATGCGTTGAAACATATCAAAGCGGGAATGACGGGATTGGAAGCAGATAGTTTGGCAAGAGAATATATTACCGCTAACGGTTACGGCGAACAATTCGGACATTCTCTCGGACACAGCGTCGGAGTGGAAATCCATGAGTGGCCTTCGTTGTCCGTTGCAAGCAATGATGTATTGAAACCCGGTATGATAGTTACCGTAGAACCCGGAATTTATGTTGACGGTTTGGGCGGAGTAAGAATCGAGGATATGGTTGTTGTCACTGAGGATGGGGTTAATGATCTGACAGAGTTTGACAAGAGCATAGACTATATAAAATAATTTTAGATAAAATTTTTGGAGGAAAAATTAATGATTGTAGCAGGCGATTTCAGAAAGGGTGTAACTTTCGAAATGGACGGTAAGGTTTATATGATTGTTGACTTTCAGCACGTTAAACCGGGCAAGGGCGCTGCGTTTGTTCGCGCAAAGATAAAGAACGTAGTGACCGGACAAGTGTTGGAGCAAACCTTCAACCCTTCGGACAAATTCCAGAATGCGACTATCGAGAGAAAGCAAATGCAGTATTCTTACAATGACGGTGGTCTTTATTACTTTATGGATATGGACACATTCGAAACCATACCTCTTAACAAAGATATGGTCGAAGACGCGCTCAACTTCATAAAGGAAGAAATGATAGTTGATGTGGAGTTTTATAAAGGAGAGGCGTTCAGCGTAGAGCCGCCCAATTTTGTCGAACTCAGAATTGCCGAAACCGAACCCGGTATTCAGGGCGATACCTCGAAGGCAGGAAATAAGCCCGCGACATTGGAAACCGGATATATCATACAGGTTCCGCTCTTTATCAATAACGGCGAACTTATTCGTGTTGATACAAGAACGGGAACATATATGGAAAGAGTTAAATAATTATTTTCAATATCGGACCGCCTCTTTTTGTGGCGGTCTTATTTTTATGGGGTGAATATGAAAGTTAAAGATCTGGAATATAAAAGAGTAGACGTATTGACAATAAAAGAAAAACTTATACAAATTGTTGATGCGATAAAGAACGCTTCCGATGCAGAGGCAGTATTAAAAGCAAGGAAAGATTATCTTGAGACATTGGGCGAATTGACTACGGCGGGTTCCTTATGTTATATGAGATATACTTTGAACAGTTTCGATGAATTTTATTGTAAAGAAAAAGAATACTACGATCAAAATTCTCCGTTGCTTTTGGAAGTTTCCAATGCTTATGCCAAAGCCATGCTTGACAGTCCCTTCAGGGGCGAGGTGGAAAAGCGTTTGCCCGAGACCTTGTATCCCGGCTATGAGTTGGCGGTAAAAATCAACGATCCGAGAATTGCGGACGATTTGAGAAGAGAGTCGGAACTTGTGATGGAATATTCTACGCTTATGAGCAGGATGTTGTTCGAATATAACGGTAATTCCATTCCGCTTACGCTGCTCAAAGGATATTTGCAGGATACCGATCGCAATGTAAGGAAACAGGCTGCGATTGCTCTCGGAAAGGGGCTTGAAGCCAATTCCGAAAAGCTCGATGAAATCTACGATAACCTTGTTCATGTCAGACATAATATGGCAAAAACGCTCGGTTTTGAGAATTATATTGCCCTTGGATATATGTTGATGTCTCGAATAGATTATCAGCAAAAAGATGTGGAAAATTTCAGAAAGAACGTACTTACGGATTTGGTTCCCGTAGTCGGAGATTTGAAAAAACATGTTGCGAATAAATTGGGACTCGATAAGATATATTTTTACGATAATGAAGTCACTGTAAAAGGCGGAGAGCCCAAACCTATCTTAGATAAAAAAGGTATATTCGAAGCCGCGCAAAAGATGTATGACGGAATACATCCCATGCTCGGAAAATTCATGAGAAGTATGCAAGAGGCAGAGGCTTTTGACGTAGATTCGAGAGAAGGAAAATGGGGTGGCGGATATTGCACTTCGTTTGAAAAATACAAGCAACCTTTTATTCTTGCGAATTTCAACGGTTCGGCTTCGGATATTGATACGATTACTCATGAATTCGGTCATGCTTATGCTATGCAACGCGCATTCGAAGTCGGTGATTATGAATGTAATATCGGTAGCAGTGAAACGGCGGAATGTCATTCCATGAGTATGGAATTTTTAAGTTGGAAGTATATGGATTTGTTTTTCGGAAAAGATAAAGACAGATATTGTTATAAACATTTGTTGGATTCCATAAGTTTTATACCTTACGGTGTAATAGTGGATGAATTTCAACATATAGTATATTCCAATCCTGATATGACTCCCGCGGAGAGAAATGAAGCGTACAGGCAGTTGGAACTGAAATATCGTCCCTTTTTGTCTTACGAAGGCATTCCGTATTTGGACAAAGGAACTCGATGGCAATATCAAATGCATATATATGAAACTCCTTTCTATTATATCGATTATTGCTTGGCGCAGACAGTCGCTCTCAACTTTTTGATTTTATCTCAAAAGGATTATAATTCGGCATTACAAAAATATCTTGAATTTGTCGATAAGGGGGGATCCGAAAAATTCAGCAGACTTGTAAAAGAGGCAGGTTTTGCATCTCCGTTTGAGCGCGGCGCATTGAAAACTCTTTCCGAGAATGTAATGAGAATCGTGGAGGATCTTGAAAAAAGAATATGACGGAAAACGAAATGAATCAACAGAACAAGGACAATGATAACGGCGAAAGTTTGCCCCGTGACAATATCGGTCCCGAGGAAAACAAACTCGACACTGCCGAAAAACCGGAACTCGAGACAAATAGAGAAAGAGTCGGAGAGGATGAGTTGAAGGATGTTGAAATGATAAAATGTCCTCGTTGCGGCAAGGAAACGCCTAAGTCGGTGCGTATGTGTATGTTTTGCGGTTATGATCTTGTCGAGAAACCCTATATCCCCATGGATAAGAAAAAGACAAGGATAATCAAATGGGCGATAGGAATTCCTCTTGTAATTGCTTTCTTGATTTGGTTTATAATAACGAGAACTTGATCTTTTTATGGATTTCACGACTTCGTTAGTAAATGTTGCCATACTTTTTGCTTTGGCGATACCCGGGTTTGTTTTGAAAAAATTCAAACTTATCGATTCATGCGCAACAAAAAGCATAGTCAATATTTTGCTATATATATGTATTCCCGTTTTGGCATTGAAAGCCTTTCTTACATCCGAGTTTACACCGACGCTTGCTTGGAATATGTTGTGGACTTTCTTGTTGGGTTTCGGCTTTTCGATTTTGCTTTTCTTTTTTTCAAAACTCATATTTTGTCGCTTTAAGGATAAGGACAGTTCTCGAGCGGCGACGGCGTCTGCCTATATGTCGAATTTTTCTTTTATGGGTATTCCCGTAATTCAAGCGTTGTTTCCCGACAATTCCGAGATGATTTTATATGCATCCGTCTTTATGGTCGTCGGAAATATTTTGAATTGGACTCTTGTCTCGTACACCTTGACATCGGTAACAAAATACATAAGCATAAAAAAGGCTTTGATAAATCCTCCGACAATAGTTCTGCTGCTTGCGTTGCCGTTGTTTTTCTTTTCGGTTAAGGTCCCGAATGTAATTATCGACGGACTCGGTATGCTTGGCGGAATCACGACGCCTCTTGCCATGATCGTTATAGGCGTTCGCTTTGCCGAGATGAACCTTAAAGAGTTGTTTTCGGGTGTGGAAGTCTATATTCCATCTGTTTTTAAGCTCATTGTTGCGCCTCTTTTATGCCTCGGAATAATGCTGTTGATTAAAATGGCGGCGCCTCTCGATATCGACATAGTGAATACGCTTTTTATAATCATGGCAATGCCGACTGCCAACATTATTATGATGTTGTCGGAATTTTACGGATTACAAAGTAAGACTGCGGCAAAATGCGTTATATTTTCTTCGCTTTTCAGCATCTTGACAATTCCGTTGCTGACAGCCTTGCTGTCATTGATTTAACGAATAAGATCCTCCGATAAGAGAAAAACTTTTAGCGGAGGATTTTTTATAATGAATGATAATAAAAATGCCGAATTGCTTAATTTTTTAAGACAAAATGCCGAAATGGGCTTAAACACTCTCAGACAAATCAATTCCATAATACAACCCGGTGAACTTCGTAAAGTTTTAGAAAAACAACTTCTCGAATATAAGAATGTTTACGATCAATGCACGCGAAAGTTGGAAAGTTTGGGAGAGGAAGTCAAAAATGTTTCTCAGGCAGTCAAAGCGACGGCGGGCATAATGATAAATGTAAAAACAATTGCCGATAAAACGGATGAAAAGATTGCCAAGATGATTATCGAGGGTAGTACCATGGGCATAATCGAAATCGGCAAAAAACTCAAATTTTATGTGGATGCCGATGATGATTATAAAAATATAGGTTATAAATTACTTGTTGTGGAACAAAAAGATATAGATGAGATGAAACATTTTCTATAAATATACTATCTTTATTGACCTTTCGGAACAATTGTGATATACTTATAAGGTAATATTTTCAAAAGGGGAAATGAAATTGACTCCGAAGTACAGAAGATTTATTGCGGCTATAGGGGCGGTATTTGCTATTTTGGCAACGACCGCTTTGATAGTCTATTTTTTTAAACCCGATTTATGGGGAGGCGCGGTCGGAATCATCGCTATATTTTGTTATATAATCACCGTAGGCATATTCTTGCTTATAAGGCTTAACGATAAAAAGATGAACGAGCGCGAAAACGAACGTTTCAAATATATTCCCTCGGATGACGCCGATGAGGGAACCAAGACAGAAGATAATGTCGATAACTCAACGGCGAATAATGAGGAAAATAACAAAGACGACGGCTCCGACAAATAGTTACTTTTTAAGTTTTGCTATTATGTTCGATTTTGCTATTATGGAAAGGATCAGCATTAAAGAAGCGCAAATTATATAATAAATCGAATATTGAACGAAAAAAGAAAAGGCGAGAAAAAATATAAACAGAGAGAAATATCTCGGAGATTTATCCGGAGCCAATATTCCGCCGAAGTTTTTCATAAATCCTTTTTTCTCTTTTGTTATATTTATGTTTGGAGTCGGAAAATTAAGCCACTTAAGAAAGCGATAACATTCTGCGCCTTCAAGAATTATTATTTTCATATCATTTAATTTATCGGCATAATTTTTTGCTTTTGGGTGGGCTTCGGAACACAAAATTATTAACTTTTTCATTCTCGCTTTTGTCGCTTCCGTATAGAATTTTGCAAGGATCTGTACTGAACATCTTTCTCTGAAAGAAATACAAAAAGCGCTTTTGTCGGAAATTATCAAATTGCTTTCTATTCTTGATTCATGTTTTTGTTGTATAAGATCGTTTAATTTTATAAGTTCTTCCGCTTCATCCGTGAACATTAATTTTTCGAAAAAAATCGAACAATCTTTCCGCATTTTTTTTACGGAGTGTTTGTCTTTAAAAATGATTCCCGCCAAAGAAAGAGCCGCGATGCTTATAAATAAAGATATTATAATAAGTAAAATCAAGGACGTTACATAATAGCGCAGCAAACAGAAAGATAGGGCAAATGTGCCCGAAATAATAAAAATTCCATCTAAAATTTTGGCTAATTTGCTTTTATTCATAACAAAATTATTGCCTTAAGATATAAATCATAAACCGAAAATCATGAAAACTTTAATTCTACAACCTACAAAAGACAATATAGAAATGTGCGCCGAGGAAATTCGAAGTCACGGCATTGTCGCTTTTCCTACCGAGACCGTTTACGGTCTCGGCGCAAATGCTTTTGATCCCGCAGCAGTGGAAAAAATATATCAAGCAAAAGGGCGCCCTTCCGATAATCCTTTGATAGTGCACATATCTAACTTTGAAACCCTCTATGATTTATGCGAACAGATTCCCGAAAGCGCTTGCAATTTATTTGATTTGATGCCGGGACCTTTGACCGTAATCTTCAAGAAAAAATCCATAGTGCCGGACTGCGTTACCGCAGGTATGGATACCGTAGGTATAAGGATGCCGGAGCATAAGGTTGCGCTTGATTTTATAACGGCTTGTAAAACACCTATATGCGCACCCAGCGCGAATTTAAGTTCTTCTCCGAGTCCGACCGAGGCTGCCCATGTATATGACGATCTGAACGGTCGAATCAAATATATTTTGGACGGCGGCTGTTGCAGAGTGGGAGTTGAGTCTACAATAGTGGATCTATCTGCAAGCAAACCTCGGATTTTAAGGAAAGGAGGGATCCCTTCCGAAATTATAGAGGAAAGATTGGGTAAACTCGAAACATTGGAAAGTTCCGATAAAGCCCTGTGTCCCGGTATGAAATATAAGCATTATTCGCCCCAAGCAAAAGTCTTTTATTGTGAATATCGTCATAATATGTCAGATATAATAAAGCAAAAATACGATTCTTTGAGTGGCAAGAAACAAATTTTTTGTTTGTCCGATAATGTGAAGAACTATGAAGGCTATGATTTCAGAGATATGGGTAAGACTTCTTCCGATTATGCTTACGAAATTTTCCGCGCCTTCAGAAATGCGGACAAAGAGAATTATGATTATATTATATTAGAGGGAGTAGAAAACAAAGGTATTGGCGCCGCTCTGATCAACAGAGCTTTTAAAGCATCCGGAGGTAATGTTATATGAGAGATAACAAGACGGAAAACGAAGAAAAAGAGAATATCGGAGACACAACGCAACGCTCGGAATCGGTTGTTAAAAAGGCAAAAACCGATAAACCCAAAAAGCCGAGACAAAAGAAACTTCGTGTTTTATTTGTATGTACGGGTAATACATGCAGATCTGCCATGGCAAATTATATTCTTCCCTATGAGGCAAAGAAATTCAAAAAAGCGAGTCGCTTTACGGTATCGAGCGCGGGGCTGGATGCCGAAGTCGGAGGGGAAATGAGCGAGCAAGCAAAAACCGCTCTCACTCAAAGGAATATTCCCTTTAAAAAACATGTTCCCAAGCAACTCGATGTTGCGACTATCGAAAAATCCGATTACGTGATATGTATGACCGAATATCATAAATATGCGATAGAAGCGGTGACCGGCAAACGGGACAATTTATTTACAGCGGGGGATTTCGACGGTAACGGTGATGTTGCGGATCCTTACGGATACGGTGATGATGTATACGCCGCAGTTGCTGACAGACTTATTTATTTATGTGATATGATAGTATGTAAACTTTGTCCGCCCGAACCTGAAAAAAATATCGATTATTTATCTTGATAGATTGACAACACCATAAAAATAATGTATAATAAATCAAATAAATAATGGGAGAGATTTTTATGATTGCTATCGGTTGCGATCATGCGGCATACGGATTCAAAACTTTGATTATAGATCATTTACGTGAGAAAGGCTATGAAGTTAAGGATTTCGGGACTTTCGATGCCGAGAAAAAAGTTGATTATCCCGACTTTGCTTTTGAAGTAGCAAACGCCGTTGCTTCGCATGAATGCGAAAAAGGGATTCTTATTTGCGGGACGGGAATAGGCATGTCGATTGCCGCCAACAAGGTAAAGGGCATAAGATGCGCTCATTGTTCCGATACTTTTTCCGCAAGGGCAACTCGTCAGCACAACGATGCAAATATTCTGGCAATGGGTGAACGCACTTTGGGACCCGGGCTTGCGTTGGATATAGTGGATATTTTTTTGACTACCGAATTTTCCGGAGACGAGCGCCATGTCCGACGTTTGCAGAAAATTTCCGACTACGAGGATAAAAAATGATTGAAGAAGTTATAAACGAAATACTTTCCAAAGAAAGTGAAGCGGATAATATAATAGCGGAAGCGCACAACAAGGCGACGGAAATTTCTCTCAAAACCGCGGAAAGATTGAACGCAGAGTCGGCCGCTCGTTCCGAAGCGCTTAAAGCGCAGGTAGCGGATATCGCTCGAAAATCCGAGAGCGAAGGCATGAAAAGAAAAGAAGCAATTCTTGTCTCGACCCGCGAAGAGGGAAATAAGATTTATCTTGAGGCGCAAAAGAATTTTTCTTCGGCGGCTGATTATATAATCAAAACGATAATCGGAGCATAACTATGGCAGTAGCGGCGATGAAAAAAATCCGTCTTATCGGATTGCGAAAGGACGGAGACAAAATTTTGGATATTTTGGCGCGAAGTTGTTCGTTCGAGCCTTTAACCGTACCCGAGGTGGATGGGGCGCGGAAGATTATGCCGCTCGAGAACACAGACAAGCTTTTATCCAAACGGGCAAAACTTTCTTTTGCCATCGATTTTTTGTCTTCGCAGAACAAAAATGCCGCCGAAAAAATAAAGAAAGCAAAAAAGAAAAAAGAACAGACGATCGAATATACTCCATATAAAGAAACGAGCAAAAAAGAAATAATAGGTATGTCGGATTTGTATGATGTGGGCGCGGAAGAGTACGAACTCATGTCGGCTGTTCGGGATATTGAAAAGATAAGTACGGAAATAGGAGATTTAAATTCTCAGATTGCAAAACTCAAGGCGAAAGAATTGAGTTATTTGCCGTATTCGGGACTTACTCTTAAATTTTCGGAAATGAGAGACACAAAACGCATTTCCGTTATCATAGCGCAAACGCAATCGGTAAATCAAAAGACTTCGAATTGTCTTGACGGACATACTGCGTGCGTGCAGAACTATTATAATAAGAAGGGAATGGTCACCGTCGCGGTGTGTCTCATAGAACAAAAACCCGAAATTCTTTCGGCATTGAACGACGCGGGTTTTTCGTTATGTCCTTTTGCGGATGATGCGACAGCGGATAATATTATAGCTTCGATACAAAACGAAATAGCGCAACTTGAAAAATATATAGAGCGAAAAGTTTCCGATGTTCTTTCATACGAGAAGTACATGTTCGAATTTAAACTTCTGTATGACTTTTATACTTTGGAATTGGAAAAAGACGGGGCTGAGGCAAAATGCAATCAGACTGCTTATACGTTTAATATGGAAGGGTGGATTCCCGAGGTCAACTGCGATAAGATCGTCGAAAAACTCAAAAAAGAATTCGGCGCGCTCATTATCGTTACGGAAACGCCTCAAAAAGGCAAGGATGAGCCGCCTACGTTGCTCAATAACCCGAAGTTAATAAAGCCCTTTGAAGATGTTACGAACCTTTATTCTTCGCCCAATTATTTTGAATTCGATCCCAACCCTATAATGGCAGTCTTTTTCTTTATTATATTCGGTATTCTGACTGCGGATTTCGGTTACGGATTGATACTGATGATCGGTTGCCTTGCCTTTGTCAAATTCGCAAAACCTCAAGGGGGACTGAAAAATCTGTTGACATTATTCGGTATATGCGGATTGTCAACCGCGCTCATGGGACTTGTTTTCAACGGAATTTTCGGTTACGCGATCTTCGGAGAAGGCTCTGTTCTGGAAATGTTAGGCATAAATACAGGTGTAAAATTATATTGGTTTGCCATGATGGACGAGCCGATGAAGCTTTTGGCTTTATCCATTGCGATAGGTATCGTTCATATAACCGTGGGATATATAATAAAACTTGTTGCGTTACTTAAAGAAAAGCAATTTGTTGCCGCAATATGCGATGCGGGATTTATGATAGTGATTATGTGCGGTATAGGCTGTTTGGCATTCGATGTTTTGCTTTATGCTTTTCAGACGAATGTTTTGAGTCTGTCGGGAGGAGCGTTGCCCGAAGCAACTGCGGATTTGCTTTCTAAAATAGGTATGTACTTGCTCTTGGGTGGAATTGCGGCGAACTTCTTTACCGCAGGTCGCGGTAAGAAAATCGGCGGCTATCTTGGCGCAGGATTTAACAGTATTTACGGACTGGTCAATTTGATTTCCGATATTTTGAGTTATTTGAGAATTTTCGGTATCGCATTGGCAAGCGCTTCCATAGCCTGGGCATTCAACACATTTATAGGAGTACTTGTAGATATCTTGCCTATAGGCGTAAATTATGTGGCGGGAGTAGTCATATTCATTGTAATGCACTTATTCAATATTGCGCTTGGACTTTTGGGAGCCTATGTCCACAATGCAAGACTTCAATTCCTTGAATTTTACGGTAAGTTTTATACTGGAGAGGGCAGACTTTTTGCGCCTTTGGGTTCCAAATCCAAGTATACTATGATAGGGAAATAATTTCGGTTTTATGCACTATGTGCTTTAACGATAAACATTCTTTTGGAGGAAATTTATTATGACAACGGGACACATTTATGGTCTTATCGGAGCCGCACTTGCGATTATACTTTCTTCGATCGGCTCGTCGATTGCCGTAGGCAGGGCAGGACAGATGGCGGGCGCCATTATGTCTAAGGATCCGAGCAAATTTACAAGTTCTATGATTTTGACTCTTTTGCCTTCTTCGCAGAGTTTGTATGGTTTGATAGTTGCATTCCTTGCAATCTCTCAGATGAAAATTTTGGGAACTCCGGATCCGTTATTCTCGACTTCGGACGGATTATCCATGCTTTTGTTGTGCTTGCCTGCGGGTGTAATAGGACTCATAAGCGCATTGTTCCAAGGCAAGGTCGCTATGACCGGTATGGAACTTTGCATGAAGCAAGAAGGACAAATGGGTCGTGCAATCATTTTTGCCGCATTCGTTGAGATTTTTGCCATATTCGCACTTGTTATATCTTTGGTCGGAGTTGTTTCGATTAAGGCTACGGGAACTCCTTCGCTGGATATTCCTGTGGAAGAAGCGGTAAAAGCATTGACAGCTCTTATCTAAAGGAGCCGCCAATGGATGAAAAACAGGCAATTATTTCGCAGATAATTTCCACTGCAGAAGCAACTGCAAAGAGTATAGTGGACGGAGCGCAGGCAGAGCAGGACAGGCTCGTAACCGAAAGAGCCGCTTTGGATGAAAAGAAAAATTCGGTGGTTTTGGAAAAAGCGCAAAAAAATGCCGAAGAAAATATCAAACGAAGCGAAATGCTTGCAAAGCTCGATGCGAAGAAATATTTGCTCGAAGTCCGACAGAAGGCGATTTCCGAGGTTTATCTGTTGGCTGTGGATAATCTCTCTCGACTTGAGGACGATAAGTATCGCAATTTATTTGCAAAATTCATTTTGGAGTTTGCCCTGGACGGAGATAAAATTTCCGTTTGCGAAAAAGATAAAGCCCGATTGAATGACGATTGGCTTAAATCTTTGTCAACCGAGAAAGGGATAAAACTTGTGTTCGGCGAAAACCATAATTATAAAGGCGGTATTATAATATCGGGAAAGAAGTACGATATTAATTGTACTTTGGAAGCGCTTGTAGCCGGAGCGAGAGATAATACCGAGAAAAAAGTTTCGGAGATTTTATTCGGAAATAATGGATAATATAAAAAGCGCGATTTATTCGAATACACTTGCAATGATAAGGGAAAACGGGATGTTGACGGAAGAAAAATTCATTCGTCTTTCCGACGCCGATTTTTCCGACGCATTAAAAATGTTGCGAGATTACGGTTACGGAACATCCGATGTCGAGGATGCCGGAGATTTTGTCACGTCCGGAATAAATTCTCTTATTGCTTTTATCCGAGAAGAATGCCATTCTTCGAATCTCAAAAGTTTTATTCTGAATCAATTTTATTATGGCAATGCTCAATTGTTGTATAAATCGAGATTTGTGGACGTGAATCCCAAAGCTTTTTATGAAATCGGAGGGATGGAAGAATTAAAAAACGCAAATGAAAAGCGTAATTACGAAGATCTTCCCAAAAACATGCGTGAGGCTTTCGAAACGCTTGATTTGAAAGCAGAGCAGCATCCTTTAACGGCAAGAGAAATAGATATAGTATTTACTCGAGCAATGAATAAGGATAATTTGAAAAACTCTGCAAAATGCGGGCGTAACATAAAGCGTTATTATCGTAAAAAAATCGATTTGACGAATTTTATTACATCGTTAAGATGCAGAAGATTGAATATTCCCGAAGAAACGTGCAGAGAAATGCTTTTGGAAGGCGGGTTTACGGAAATCGGATTCTTTTCGGAGTTGATTAAATTGCCTGAAGATGGCTTCAACGAGGCAATGAAACAAACCGGATACGAGAAGATAATTCCGGCTGAAGATATATCCGATTTATCTAAGGCAGAAGAACGGGCAAATGATTATCTTTTGGGCTTTACCAAAGCGCAGATTGTCGATTATACCGCCAACGAACCGTTTTTGAGATATTTCCTTTTACAAATGAGAGAATTCGGTTTGATAAAATTTTTGTTGATTTCTTTGAAAAACGGAGACAGAGAACGACTGAAAGGGAGGTTGAAAGAACTTTATGATTCAGTCCGCTAAGATAGCCGTTATCGGTGATAAAGACAGTATTTTGGCATTCAAAGCCGTAGGTGTCGAAGTTTTTTCGGCAAACAACGTCTTTGAAACAAATAATATTTTGAGAAAACTTGCAAAAGAAAATTACGGAGTGATTTTCATTACCGAAGATATAGCGGCTCTTGTCCCCGATACATTGGATAAATTAAAAGACAGACCTACGCCGGCGGTTATACCTATACCTTCTTCGCAAGGAGCGACGGGATTCGGTATGGCGGGAATCAAAAAAGACGTAGAAAGAGCTATTGGCGTAGATATTTTGTTTAATAAGTGAGGAATAATATGAACGGAAAAATTGTTAAGGTTTCTGGACCTTTGATTGTTGCCGAAGGTATGGGCGATGTTAAGATGTATGACGTCGTCAAAGTCAGTAAGCATAAACTTATAGGCGAAGTTATCGAATTGAGAAATGATTTGGCTTCCATTCAGGTCTATGAAGAGACAAGCATGCTTCAACCCGGTGAAGAAGTAGAAAGCACCGGAGAACCGCTTTCCGTGGAACTTGGACCGGGACTTATGGAAGGAATATTCGATGGTATTCAAAGACCTTTGAATGTTTTGGTAGAAAGAAGCGGAGACCGTATAGGAAGAGGAATTGCCGTTACCGCTTTGGATCATAGTAAAAAGTGGCATTTCATTCCCACAAAAAAGAGCGGAGATAAAGTTGAAGCGGGCGATGAAATAGGCTATGTTAATGAAAACGAAGTTGTTCGCCATGTCATAATGGTGCCTTATGGCTTAAACGGAACAATAAAAGAAATTGTCGAAGGCGATTTTACCGTTGACGAACAGATAGGAGTACTTGAAACGGAAAAAGGCGCCGTTACTCTTAAAATGTTGCAGCGTTGGCCTGTTCGACGAGGCAGACCTTATCGCGAGAAGATGGCTCCAGTCACTCCTATGATTACGGGACAGAGAGTAATAGATACATTGTTCCCGATTGCAAAGGGCGGCGTCGCAGCCGTTCCCGGACCCTTCGGTTCGGGTAAAACCGTCGTACAACATCAGTTGGCGAAGTGGGCGGATGCGGATATAATCGTGTATATAGGTTGCGGTGAACGAGGAAATGAGATGACTGATGTTTTGCAAGAGTTTCCCGCTTTGAAAGATCCGAAAACGGGAAAACCATTGATGACAAGAACGGTTTTGATTGCAAATACATCGGATATGCCCGTTGCCGCGAGAGAAGCGAGTATCTATACGGGAATAACGATTGCCGAATATTTCCGCGACATGGGATACAGTGTCGCTATTATGGCGGACAGTACATCGCGATGGGCGGAAGCCTTGAGAGAAATGAGCGGACGTTTGGAAGAGATGCCCGGTGAAGAGGGCTATCCCGCATATCTTTCGAGTCGTCTTGCGGAATTTTACGAGAGAGCGGGTATTTGTAAATTGCTTGGGTCGAAAGATAAAATAGGCTCCATAACCGCAATCGGAGCGGTTTCTCCTCCGGGCGGCGACATGAGTGAACCCGTTTCTCAGGCAACTTTGAGAATTGTTAAAATATATTGGGGACTATCGAGCGCGCTTGCGTATAAAAGACATTTCCCCGCGATAGATTGGCTTGTAAGTTATTCGCTTTATTCCGACAAATTGGCGGATTGGTTTTCCGAGAATGTTGCTCCGGATTGGTCCACATATACCGGAGATACGATGAGGGTTCTTCAGGAAGAGGCGCGTCTCGATGAAATTGTTCGTCTTGTAGGTATGGACGCTTTGTCTCCTCGGGATCGTTTGACTATGGAAGCGGCAAAATCGATCCGTGAAGATTATTTGCATCAAAACGCTTTCCATGAAGTCGATACTTATGCGTCCGTACAAAAACAGTATAAGATGTTGAAATTGATAATAGATTATTATTTCGAAGGCATGAATGCGTTGGATAACGGCGCCGATATCGAAGATATTTTGACGATACCCGCGCGTGAAGGCATCGGACGAGCCAAATATATACCGGAATCCGAAATAAGCGAAATAGATAAGATAGAAAACGAAATGAAATCTCAGCTTGGATCGCTTGCGGTAAAGGAGAGTTTCTGATGGACAGAGAATATCGCACAATAAAAGAAGTTGTAGGACCCTTGATGCTTGTAGAAGGCGTAGAAGGCGTCGGATACAACGAGTTGGTTGAAATCGAACAGGCAGACGGAGAAATTCGTCAAGGTAAAGTTCTGGAGATCAACAAAGACAAAGCCTTGGTTCAGCTTTTCGAAGCAAGTCAAGGACTTAAAATAAGTTCTTCAAAAGCAAGGTTTTTGGGGCACAGCATAGAATTGGGCGTCTCAATGGATATGTTGGGCAGGGTGTTTGACGGTATGGGCAAACCGAAGGATGGCGGCGCTCCGATTATTCCCGATGCAAGAGTAGATATAAACGGTGAACCCATAAATCCCGCTGCTCGTGATTATCCCGATGAGTTTATACAAACGGGAATTTCGGCAATTGACGGATTGAACACTCTTGTCAGAGGACAAAAATTGCCTGTGTTCTCTGCGAGCGGTTTACCTCATGCGAATTTAGCTGCGCAGATAGCGCGTCAAGCAAAGGTCTTAAAAGAGGGAAGCAAGTTTGCCGTAGTGTTTGCCGCTATAGGTATAACTTATGAGGAAGCGGATTTCTTTGTTTCTGATTTCAGAAGAACGGGAGCGATAGACAGAACAGTACTTTTTATGAACCTTGCTTCGGATCCCGCTATCGAAAGAATTTCCACACCGAGAATGGCTTTGACTGCAGCAGAGTACCTTGCTTTCGAAAAAGGAATGCATGTGCTTGTAATTATGACAGACATAACAAACTATGCCGAGGCATTGAGAGAAGTTTCTGCGGCAAGAAAGGAAGTTCCCGGACGACGTGGTTATCCCGGATATTTATATACGGACCTTGCAAGTCTTTACGAAAGAGCAGGAAAGATAAAAGGACGAGAGGGATCTATAACGCAAATTCCCATTTTGACTATGCCCGAGGATGATAAGACTCATCCCATTCCCGACTTGACAGGTTATATAACGGAAGGACAAATCATATTGTCGAGAGATCTTTATAAAAGAGGTTACAATCCTCCCATAGATGTTTTGCCTTCGTTGTCTCGATTGAAGGATAAAGGTATAGGAGAAGGCAAGACCAGGGAAGATCATGCGGATACAATGAATCAATTATTTGCCGCTTATGCAGCGGGAAAGGATGCGAAAGAATTATCCGCGATATTGGGCGAAGCCGCGCTTACCGAGGTTGACAAAAAGTATGCAAAGTTTGCCGAGAAATTCGAGAGACGTTATATAGCGCAAGGATTTGACGAAAATCGTTCTATAGAAGAAACTTTGAATCTCGGTTGGGAGTTGTTGAAAATTTTACCGAGAACGGAATTGAAGCGTATCAAAGATAAATATATAGAAAAGTATTTGCCTCAAGAGGTGAAGTGAGATGGCAAGACTTGCAGTAAATCCCACAAGAATGGAGTTGAGACGGCTCAAAGATCGACTTAAAACCGCTCAACGAGGTCATAAGTTGCTTAAGGATAAATCCGATGAAATGATACGTCAGTTCATGAATTATGTCAGACAAAACAAGCAATTAAGAGAAGAAATAGAGGATGAACTTCGCAGAGCGTTACAAAAATTTATGTTTGCGGGAGCCATGCGACCCGTTCAGGAAATAGAACAAGCGCTTGCGATGCCGAGTTATAAAGTCGACGTTTCGATAGGCACAAAAAACGTAATGGGCGTAGATGTTCCGGATATATCCATAACGCCGTCTGCGTCAAATGAATTACTGCCGTATAATTTTGTTTCGACTTCTGCGGAAACAGATGAAGCTATTATAACGATTTCCAATTTGATTGAAAAAATGTTAAAACTTGCGGAAATAGAAAAGACATGTAATATGCTTGCAAATGAAATAGAAAAGAACAGAAGACGCGTCAATGCTTTGGAATATGTTGTCATTCCTCAGTTGGAAGAAACCATCAAATACATTGTCATGAAACTCGATGAAAACGAAAGGGCTAATTTGATCAGACTGATGAAAGTCAAGACGATGATAGAAAACAGATAAAAGGGAAAAAGCGGTTGATTTTATATCATGCCGCTTTTTTAGAGTAAGAATGTATGAGACGAATTGTTCCTACAATCGAACTTTTAAGTTACTTTAAGACGCGTCCGGATATGCTCATATTCGAGGGTAACTGTGTAAATGCCGCCGATATAACACTTTTATCGGAAAATGACAATTATGTCTTGATAGCAAAGACCGACAAAGGATATAAATGTTGCTTTTCGACAGACAATAATACTTTTACGGAAGAAGTATTGCATCCATTATATGGAGAGATCAATTTTTGCGGAGTGGATCCGCTTGTGACGGAATATATAAGTTCGAAATATGAGTTTATATATAAAACGCCTTGTTATCTTTATGCTTGGAACGGAAAGCCTTTGCCGTTGATAGATACCGATGATATACAGTCTATGTCTCCGTTGTTTGCGCAAAGAGTATCGGATGGTACGTATTATCATGCAAGCATAGAGGAAATAAACGAGTGTCTGAAGTTGCATCCTTCTGCGGCGATATATTTTAACAAAGAGCCGATATGCTGGTGCCTGTGTCACAGAGATAAAAGCCTCGGAATGTTGTATACATTATCGGAATATCGTAATAAAGGGTACGCGCTTAAAGTAATGACAAAGTTGTGCAATACAATAATAGAAAAAGGCGATATTCCTTTTGCCTATATCTTAACAGACAACATTGCGTCGATGAACCTTGCCGCAAAATATAATCTCGTACCGATAAAAAGAGCGGATTATTTCAGTATCATAAAATAATTTTTGGAATTGATTATGAATCGAAAATATGGAATTTTACTACCGATATTTTCATTGCCCGGAAAATACGGAATAGGAACATTGGGCGAACATTCTTATAAATTTATAGATTTTTTACGCGCTTCGAAGGCGGGAATTTGGCAAATATTGCCAATAGGACCTACGGGATTCGGCAATAGCCCATATCAATCGCTGTCTGCATTTGCCGGAAGCGAATATCTTATTGATTTATCGGACTTGCAACAACAAGGACTTTTGAAAAAATCCGAGTTAAAGGAATTTGATTTAGAAGAGGAACGCGGAAGAGTTAATTATGCCGTGTTATTCCGAAACGGTAACGCTTTACTGAAAAGGGCTTTTTCCCGTTTTGATGTTTCGGATAGAAGTTTTGCCAAGTTTTGCGAAGATGAAGAAATTTTTAATTATGCTCTTTTTTCGGCATTGAAGACGTCTTTTTCTTATAAGCCCTGGTATGAGTGGGATAGGCTATACAGAGAGAGAAACGTCAAGGCTCTGGAAACTTTTTATAAAGATAATCGTCAACTCGTAGATTTCTTTCTTTTTGCGCAATTCCAATTTTTCAATCAATATAAAAAATTGAAAAAATATGCAAACGCCAACGGTATTGAAATTTTCGGAGATATGCCGTTATATGTCTCTTTGGACAGCGCAGACGTTTGGAAACATCGCGAGTTTTTTCAACTTGAGCCCGACGGAACTCCCAAAGCGGTGGCGGGCGTTCCTCCCGACGCATTCAGTTCGGAGGGGCAACTTTGGGGTAATCCGCTTTTTGATTGGGAAAAGATGAAAGAAGATAATTATGCTTGGTGGAACGAAAGAATCAAAAAAGCCTTTGAACTTTATGATATAGTCAGAATAGATCATTTCCGAGGCTTTGACCGATATTATTCGATAAAGTTCGGAAACGAGAACGCAAAGGAAGGGCAATGGATAGACGGACCGAAGTTCGAATTTTTTAAGAATAAATTAAATTTGCAAATTGTTGCCGAAGATTTGGGCATAATTGACGACGGAGTCAAATCATTATTGGCGAAAACGGGGTTCCCGGGAATGAAGATCCTTTTGTTTGGCTTTAACGGAGATCCCGCTAACCCTTATTTGCCGAGTAATGTCGGGAATAATTTTGTAATATATACGGGAACGCATGACAATTTGCCGGTTAAAGCATATCTCAAAAGTCTCACTTTGGAAGAAAGAAATTTTGTTGTTTCATTATTGAAACAGCAATGCGCCACTCTTAAGATTCCCATGTACAGCAAAACCATAGACGGGTTAACGGACAAATTTGTCGAACTTGCATTTGCGTCGAAAGCCGATTGCGCGATAATTCCCATGTGGGATTTGCGTAGACTCGGAGAAGATGGCAGAATAAATTTTCCTTCTACATTATCCGAAAAGAATTGGAGTTACAGGTTTTCGGAGTGTGATTTTGATACAAATTTACAGAAGCGGCTTTATAAACTCGCAAAAAGATATAACAGAGCCGAATGTTAAAACAGATTATTGCGTCTGCGAGTTCCGGCATAAAAATAGCGCGAGAGTTTGCCGAAAATCTCATCGTTGGCGATATCTGTAATTAAATCCAATCCTCCGGGAGTGGATTTTTTTTCTTTTTGATTCCCCAAAATACTTAAAAGCGGCGCGTAATTCGAGCCGGCAAATTCGGATATTACCGAACTTTTATCGGTGTTTCCGCTCATTGCTTTAATAAGAGCCATTGTTTTTGGATCTATATTTCCCGACCCTTTCATGCTCATAAGCAAAGGGAGAATAGAATTTAAATTCATTTTTCAACTCCTATCACTAATAATTATATGATGTCATATTATAGAAGTGAACTTATATCGGAGGTTAATTTTATGAGTTTAAAGAATTATAAAAGGTCTTATGATAACGAATATATAGATGATAAAGACTATATAGAACAGGCTTTGAATAAATATAAAGGTTATGACGAAGATATGTTGATTACCGCGTTGATGCAGAATCTCAGAAAAAGTAAAGCGGATGGCACTTTCAATGAAGAGGAGCTTGATAACTTTGTTTCGATGATAATGCCTAATTTGTCTCATGAACAACAAGTCAGATTAAATAACGTTATTAAAATTATTAAGTCGGATAATGCCAAATAATCTTTATATAGTTTTTGTAGAGCCCGACGAGTTTGCCGAATTTGAGCCCGACCCCTTTGTAAACGAAGTCGTGGCAAGGTTCGACTTTATTTGCGCCTATGGAATAAAAGCCGAAAAAGACAAATTGGAGAAACTCGAAAATTTAAAATGTATAAGCGCAATAAGTATACATACAAATGTTATATGCACCGAAAATCAAGCTTTTAATGCCTTCGGCTTGAAATTTAATTCTCAATTTACAGGTAAGGGCGTTACGGTTGCGGTAATCGACAGCGGAATTTTCAATCATCTCGATTTTGTTATGCCTGTTAACAGGATAAAAGTCTTTAAGGATTTTATTAATTCAAAACAGGAACCGTATGATGACAACGGACACGGAACTGCCGTAGCGGGTGTTATAGGCGGCAACGGTATATCAAGCGGCAAAAAAATTCGAGGAACCGCGGATGAATGCGATCTTATTGTATTAAAAGCAATAAAGGAAAACGGAGAAGGAAGCGCGTTCGATATTCTTGAGGCAATGCAGTGGATTTATGAAAATCATTCCAAGTATAATATTCAGGTTGTTTGCATGTCTTTCGGCGCGCCACCGTTGGCAAATAAAGATCCCTTGGTCATAGGCGCGGAAGCGTTGTGGGATGAGGGGATTGCTGTGGTTGCAAGCGCCGGAAATAACGGACCTAAAATGAAAACAATCCTTTCTCCCGGGTGTAGCGCAAAGATTATAACCGTTGGGGGAGCCGAAATAGAAAACGAAATGTTGAGAGTTCCCGATTTCTCTTCTCGGGGACCTGTCGATGACGCATCCAAACCGGATATAGTAGCCCCCGCCACGGATATAGATTGCTGTAATTATAAAGGAGGATATGTCAAATACAGCGGAACAAGTTTTGCCGCTCCTTTTGTTGCGGGTATTTGCGCTCTCATAAAGTCAAAAAGACCGGAATATACTCCAGATAAAATTAAAGAATTACTTCTTGAAAATGCAGTTGAATTTTGCGGAGATAAAAACGTCTGCGGTAGCGGACTTATTAATATTGATTTTCTCTCATCCGATTTTTGATAACGCTTTAATCAATTCATCGACTTCTTCCATAGTATTTTCCAATCCGAAGCTTACTCGCACCATTCCTTGTTTTGTGGTTCCGAAATGTTTATGTACCAAAGGAGCGCAATGCAATCCGCCTCGTACGCATATACCATATTCTTTGCTGAGATAATTTGCCACGTCCTGAGAAGATATATCTGCCGCATTAAAAGAGATTATGCCGTTAAGAATATCTGCAGAAGAATATATTTTAATTTTTTTTAGTGCATTTAGCCTTTCTATAAGATACATAGAGAGGCTTGTGAGTTTTGTGCGGATTTTAAACATATTTTCTTTGTTCCAGTCGATTGCGGCATTGAGAGCGGCGATTGCCGGCGTTGCAAGAGTACCGGCTTCCAAGGCTTCGGGCAATTCTCTCGGCTGCAACAGACTATAGCTTTCCGTTCCCGTGCCACCGTATTTCAGAGGTTTTATATACATTTTATCGGATAAAACCAGACAGCCTATGCCTTGACAACAGTGTAAGCCCTTGTGCGCGGCTATACTGAGCATATCTATGTTTTGTTCCTTTATATCGAGTTGTTGATAACCGATGCTTTGCGCGCCGTCAACGGAAAAAATGAGATTGTGCTTTTTGCAAATTTTTCCTATTTCTGTAATAGGCATAACTGCGCCTGTGACGTTGCTTATATGATTCACCGCGACAAGATAAGTGTTGGGTTTTACGGCTCGTTCAATCATATCCGCCGTCACCACGCCAAAGTTGTTGGGTCTCAATACGGTTATATCGATCAAACCTTGTTTTTTCATTTCGAATAACGGTCTTAAGACGCTGTTATGCTCGTAAGCCGTTGTTATTACATGCCCATGTAGTTTTAACGATCCCAAAATCGCAATGTTAAGAGCTTCGGTGCAATTTGAAGTGAAAATGACTCTTTCGGAGACAGCGCCCACTAAAGAGGCGACTTTTGAGCGGGTCTTTTCCACGAGCATTGCCGCGCGGGTGGACATTGTGTGACCGGCTCTTCCCGGATTTGCGGAAAGATATTTCATAGCGACTACGCTTGCATTAATTACGCATTGAGGTTTATATCCTGTTGTGCTACTGTTATCAAAATAAATTATTTTCACTTATAAATACCCTTCCTAATATAATGTATTAAAAGATGATATATTTTATTTTACGGCACAAGTTTGGATTTTAGCACTATTAATCAAAGGAAGTGACATAAGATGTATGGTTTTTTTGCTTTTCGTTCTCGCGCCAATGCTATAAATTTTTATGAAACATTATTGTCTCGCGGCATCAATGCCGAATTGATAAATACGCCATCGGCAGCGCAACTCGGATGCGGTTTGTCGGTACAGGTGCGTTATGAAGATATCGAAACCTCCTCGGAAATTTTATCTCAAGGGTATTACAGTACTTTCAAAGGACTGTTTTCTTTATATCAAGATGGGTGCAGAACTGTTGTAGGAAGAATCAAATAAAATAAAATTTCAATTTACATTTTTTTTCCGATGTGATATAATCATTATACAAAGCTTGACAGTGGAGAAAAGCTATGGATAGGGCGCAATCGGAAGAAATTTTGGATGAACTAAAGAAAACATATCCCACGGCAAATTGTGAACTTGAATACGGTTCGGAGTTTGAATTATTGGTTTCAGTAATTTTAAGCGCGCAGTGTACCGATAAACGTGTCAATAAAGTTACGGAAGAGTTGTTTAAGGTTGCAAATACTCCGCAGCAATTTGCCGATATGCCGCAAGAAGTTTTGGAAAAATATATTTTCAGTTGCGGTTTTTACAGAAATAAGGCAAAAAGTATTATTGCGGCGAGTCGTGATATTGTAAATAAATTCGGGGGAAAAGTACCCGATACTTTTGAAAAATTGACGGAACTTAGCGGCGTAGGAAGAAAAACCGCAAATGTTATGATTGCCGAAGCATTTAAGGGACAAGCTATTGCCGTTGATACGCATGTTTTCAGAGTATCTAACCGTATCGGACTTGCTCATGCCGATACTCCCGAACAATGTGAAATGCAGTTGCGAGAACTTCTGAATCCGTCGAGATATACCGAATCTCATCATTTGTTGATTTTCCACGGCAGATATTGTTGTCATTCCATGAAACCCGCTTGCAATGAGTGCCCGATTACTCGGGAATGCGAATTTTATAAAAAAACAGTATAAAGGAAATAATATAATTATGTTTATAGATAAGGCTAAAATATACGTAAAGGCAGGTAACGGCGGAGATGGTTGCACTTCCTTTTATACCGAAAAGTATATTTCAAAGGGCGGACCCGATGGCGGAGACGGCGGACGCGGAGGAGATATAATCTTTGAAGTAGATCCTGATAAAGGTTCTTTAATGGATTTTCAGTATTCGCAACATTTCAAAGCAGAGGACGGAGAACGCGGCAGCGGTAAATTTTGTCATGGCAAGGCGGGAAAACCTCTCGTAATAAAGGTTCCGCAAGGCACGGTTATAAAGGATTTCGAAACAGGAAAAATAATTGCCGATATGTTTGAGAAAGGACAACAGATAGTCGTGCTTAACGGCGGTAACGGCGGAAAGGGAAATGCGCGTTTTAAGTCTTCTCGCAGACAAGCGCCTCATTTTTCTCAAAGAGGAGAAGTCACGGAAGAACATATAATTTCTTTGGAATTAAAAATAATTGCCGATGTTTCGCTTGTAGGTTATCCCAATGCGGGGAAGTCAACTTTGATAAGTGTCATGAGCAATGCTCGTCCGAAAATTGCGAACTATCATTTCACCACTTTAAGCCCCAATCTCGGAGTCGTTAAATATTATGACAATAGTTTTGTGATAGCCGACATTCCCGGACTTATCGAGGGCGCAGCAGAGGGCGCCGGACTCGGACATGAATTTTTAAGACACATAGAGCGTACAAGAATGTTGGTTCATGTCGTAGATATAGCGGGTAGCGAGGGACGCGATCCCCGAGATGATTTTTCTATTATAAATTCGGAAATAAAAAAATACAGTAAATATCTCAGCGCTTTACCGCAAATCGTTGCGCTCAATAAATGCGACATTTTGTGCGATGATTCCGCGATTCGCGATTTCAAGAAGCATACAAAAAAGAAATGCGTGCCCGTCAGCGCTGTTACGGGGGAAGGTATAGAAAATCTTATAGCGACTATATATGAAACTCTTTCCTCGTTGCCTCCCATAAAGCCGTTGGATTTCGAACCGTTTGTTTATGAAAAGAAAGATACGCAATCTTATTTTATAGGCAGAGACGATGACGGCGCGTATGAAGTGTATGGCGGTGTGATAGATGAACTTGCGCGCAATGTCGTCCTTGATGACTATGACAGTATGAGATATTTTCATAAGCGATTAAACGAAACGGGCATCATAAAAGCGTTAAGAAATTCCGGAGCAAAAGACGGCGATTTGGTAAGAATATTAGACATAGAATTTGAGTTTGTGGAATAGTATGACAGATATAAACAGTAAAATTGCAATATTCGGCGGTAGTTTTGACCCCATACATAAGGCACATATAGAGTTGATAAAAAATCTTTGCAATAGGTTTGACAAAGTGATTATTGTGCCGGGATATAAGACTCCCTTTAAAGTCGATACAAAAACCGCTTCGCCGATCGATAGAATAGAAATGTTAAAATTGGCTGTCGGCAATATCGAAAAAGCGGAGATTTCCGAATTTGAGATAGATATGAAAGGCGTGAGTTATTCGATAGACACTGCGCTTCATTTCAGTGGTAGAGGCGAATTATATTGGGTTATCGGCAGTGAGATGCTATATAAACTTTGCGGGTGGCATAGAATAGACGAACTTAAAAAGTTGGTTACTTTTTATATAGTAAAACGTCCGGGGTTTGACATTAATAATCTTGCGGACTTGAAAAAAGCGGATATTGCATATCAAATTTCCGATTTTGAAGGGACAGAGGCGTCTTCATCAAAAGTAAAATTGGACATTGCTTTTAACGTACATTCCGAATTGAGCAAAGGCGTTTATAAATATATCAAGAGTCACGGACTGTATTGTGATTATAAATATATTGTTGACAGATACAACGAGTTTAATATGTATCCCTCGAGAATTCGTCATTCATATAATGTGGCGTTAACTGCGATTGCTCTTGCAAAGAGATACGGAGTCAATGTAGAAAAGGCGATTACAGCGGCATTGCTTCATGATATAGGAAAATGTTTGAATGAAACGGACTTGAAGAACCGAGGGCTTTATACCGACGAGCCTATCGAACCATGTCGTCACGCGCAAATAGGAGAGCAAATAGCATATAAATATTTTTCCGTAAAAGATAGGGAAATATTGAATGCGATAAAATTTCACACGGTAGGAAACAAATCCATGGACAATCTGGCAAAAATTATTTTTCTTGCCGATTATATCGAGCCGTCGAGAAAATTCAACGGACTCGATGAGATACGAAAGATGTCAATGATTGATTTGGATGAAACCGTTATTATGGTTTTGCAAAATACCGTAAAGTATCTTCAAGGTAAGAGCGTTATACATAAGGACTCTATAGAGACTTTGAATTTTTTAATCGAACAAAGGAGTAATAAAAAGTGAAGAATTTGAAACAAGCAAGCTTAAAAGTTGCCAAAACCGAGGAACGAAAAGAGATAAATACTTCGTTTGACCTTGCCGAAACGATTGCAAAATTTCTCGATACCAAAAAAGCGAAAAAGATTACTCTCATAGATATAACGGGAAAAACAATAATTTCCGATTATTTTGTTATAGCTGGAGCCAATTCTTCGACTCAAGTAAAATCTTTGATGGATAATCTTGAGGAATATTTATCGAAAAATTATTCGATCGAGCCGTTGCACAGAGATGTGGATCCACAGTGGGCTGCCATTGATTACGGGACGGTAATCGTCCATATTTTGAAAAACGAAGCGAGAGATTTTTATCAACTTGAACGACTTTGGAATGACGGAGATAATATCAAAGTAATGGAAGATATAGAATGACTTTCGAAGCGGATTTGATCGTTTGGTTGCAGAGTTTTTCGTCTCCCGTATTGGACTATGTTGTGTATGCCATAACCATGTTCGGCGATCGAATTTTTTTTATTTTGTCATTGACGATAATTTATTGGTGTGTAGATAAAAATTTCGGATTTGAATTTTTTAATATTTATTTGCTCGGAGCTTCTTTGAACGAAGGAATAAAGATTGTATTCAAAAGAGCCCGACCTTATGTTAAATACGGAGACAGAATAAATTCCATAATTAAAAATTCCGACGGATATTCTTTTCCCAGCGGACATTCTCAAAGCGTTGCAAACATTGCGACGCAGAGTGTGATCTATTCCAAGCGCAAAAAAGGATTTATTGCAACAATATCTATATTTTCTTGTTTGATATTTGCGGTTATGTTAAGCAGAATGTACTTGGGACAGCATTATTTGACTGATGTAATTGTCGGAGCGTGTCTTGGGGTTGCTTTTGTACTTATATCGAAAATGATTTACAAATATGTTTCCGCATTCAAATATAAATTCTATTGGGTAGTATTACCTGCAAGTATCATAATTTCTGTAATTTTCTTATGTTTGGGAAACGAAAAATTTTCGGATGTAATAAAAGTATGCGGCGCTTATGCGGGATTTACTTTGGGCTTTTCTTTAGAGAATAAAATTGTCGGATATAAAGTCGAAACAGATAAAAAATTCAAACTCGTATTGAGATTTTTATTGGGAATATTTATTGCGATTGTCTTAAAGATTTTGTTTGATTTTTTGAATTCGCTTGTAGACATTGTCCGCTTGAATGATTTAATATCTTATTTGAGTTATTTTGCGGTTACGATATGGATTTCTTTTGTCGCGCCTTACATTTTTTCCGAAATTCATATATAAAATGCTTGACAAGATATTTATATTTGTATTATTATACAAATGCTTAGGGGCGGAGTGAAAATCTCCACCGACGGTATAGTCCGTGACGAACGAAATCGTTCCCGATTGGGTGAAATTCCCAAACCGACAGTTAAAGTCTGGATGAGATAAGCTTTTTTTAATGCGTTTTTTCTCAATACGGCTCCTTGGCAAAGGAGTTTTTTATTATGACTAAAATTTCTTTAATAACGTTAATTACTCTTATAATCACCGAAGTTTTGGCTTCGATTCAGATTGTATCGATTTTTTATCAAAGACCCGAAGAAGCTCTCGGATA
The DNA here is from genome assembly GCA_947581755.1 of uncultured Clostridia bacterium. Classification (GTDB taxonomy): domain Bacteria; phylum Bacillota; class Clostridia; order Christensenellales; family Pumilibacteraceae; genus CANPVN01. Next base: position 68,524 of record CANPVN010000001.1, read on the forward strand.
TGTGGTTATAGCGGTATTGATATTTTTTGCAATCGATTTGATTTTATTTACCAAGTTCGGTAATAAAAATAAGTTGCGCAAAAAAGGGAAGAATACCTTTTTCACCACGAAAAATATAACGCGAGTAGCGATTTTCAGCGCATTGTCTTTGGTCTTGTATTTGATTTTCAAATTCAATTTACCGTTTTTTCCGCCTTGGTTGGATCTGCAAATTTCCGACATGCCCGCTATGCTTGCCGCCTTCATGATGAATCCGATAGCGGGAGCCATAGTGCTTTTGATAAGATCTTTGATTAAATTACCTTTTACTTCCACGGCAGGAGTAGGAGAACTTGCGGATTTCCTTATAGGATTGGCTTATATAATGCCCGCATATTTTATATACAGACATAAGAAAAATATAAAAAATGCAATTATAGGTATGGCAATAGGTACTGTTTGCGGAACCTGCGTCGCCATGCTTGCGAATTGGTTGTTGTTGATACCCATGTATGCAAAGATCTTTGCCGGTGGCTGGGATGCGCTTGTCGGAGCGTTAAAATCTTTATTTCCCAATATCACCAAGGCAACTTTCTATAACTTTTACATTTTTTTATCGGTGCTTCCTTTCAATATTTTGCGTTTTATTCTGTCTTCGTTTGTTACATTCTTCTTGTACAAGCCGTTGAAACGTTTATTCGATTCCTTAGTCAAAAACAGTTGAAAAAAAATTCTTTTAATAGTATAATATCGGTATGAATAAAATTTTCAATTCTTCCGAGCAAACTTATGAATTTGGGTATAATCTCGCTTCTTCTTTGTGCGGCGGCGAGATTATATTGCTATATGGCGAAATGGGGTGCGGCAAGACGGTTTTAACAAAAGGCATTGCCGCAGGACTCAAAATCCGCGAGGAAATTTTAAGTCCAACCTTTACCATTATGAATGAGTATAAAAGCGGCAGACTGAAATTGTATCATTTTGACGCATACAGGCTTGTAAACGCTTCCCAAGCGGAAGAAACGGGGTTATCGGATTATATCGGACTTGACGATGCTGTTACCGTAATTGAATGGCCCGATGTTCTCATGCCCATTTTGAAAAATTATAACTGCAAAACAATCAGATTGGAATATCTGGACGAAAATAGCAGAGAGGTAACTTATGACGAGTAAACAACGAGCAAATCTGAGAGCCATTGCAAGTAATATCGAAGCGATATTTCAAATAGGAAAGGGCAATATTTCCGATGAAATGCTTAATGCCTTGAACGATGCTTTGGAAAAAAGAGAACTTATAAAAATAACGGTTCTTAAAACTTGCGAATATACAGCGAAGGAACTTATAGACGGGTTGGCAAAAAAACTCCGCGCCGAACCCGTAACTTCGATAGGCAATAAGATAGTCCTTTACAGATACAGTCATACCGATGGAGTAAAACATATAGAGTTTTGATATGAAATATTTATTTTTGAATACCGCATCAAAAAACAACGAAGTTTTGCTTATTAATGACGGGCAAGTTTTTTATGATAAATGCGGCGAAAAAATACAGGCTACCGAAAATTTATTGCCTTGTATCGACAGGTTGTTTGATAAAGCAGGTATTACCCTTGATCAAACCGACGCTTTTTCATGCGTTTCGGGTCCCGGATCTTTTACAGGAATAAGAGTCGGGATAACTACCGTGCGCGCTTTTGCCTATGCGTGTAATAAAAAATGTCTCGAAATGGATTATTTTGATATTCTGATACAAAATGCCGATTGCAATGTCGAGTCGGCCGTCTTGATTGTGGACAGCGGTAACGGCATGAAATATATATCGGTAAGAGACGGAAACAATAATGTTTTGCTTGCACCGCAATATGTTGATATTGATACGGTAAAAAAATTCTTATCCGAAATAGAGGAGCCTTTTTGTATTATTTCCGACGCCGTGTTGGAAGGTTATGATGTAATTTTGCGTCCCGAAGATGGGAGCGACTTTCTGAAAGCGGCGGAATTAAAAGCAGCACAAGCAAAATTGATTGATTATAAAGATATTATTCCTTTATACATTGCAAAGTCTCAAGCGGAGCGTGATAAGGGATTATGAAAATAGAAAGGTGTGTTTCCGAAGATATAATGAGAATCCTGGAACTTGACAGTTGTATCGAATGTGCTTGGAGTAAAGACAACTTTATTGATTCGTTTAATAACGGAATAACGGAATTTCTTAAAGCGACGGACGGAGAAAAAATATTAGGTTATGTAGGATATGATGTCATTTTGGATGAAATCTGCATAAACAATATTGCCGTAGATGCCGCATATAGAAGGCTGGGAATAGGAACGGAACTTATAAAGCAAGTTATAAACAACGCTACCGAAACCGGAAAAAACAGAATTTTTTTGGAGGTTAACGAACAGAACATCTCGGCAATTGCATTATATAAAAAAATGGGTTTCGAACTTTTGGCTCATAGACCCAATTATTACGGTAAAGATAAAAATGCGGCGGTTTATGTAAAAAATATTGCATGGAAGTAGTCTTGGACGGAGTTTCTCTTCATTATGAAAGGAGTTCGGGTTCCGGTCCCGTCATTCTTTTGCTTCATGGTTGGGGTGTGGACGGAAAAATTTTCAGAGGTATTTTCGAATTTTTGTCTTCTGTGGGAGCCGATGTTATTAATTTGGATTTTCCCGGCTTCGGCGCAAGCGGAGAACCGGGAAACGAATGGGGTATTTATGAATATGCTTCGTTTATCGACAAATTTATCGAGCGATTGTCTTTGAAAGATGTGATTTTATTGGGGCATAGTTTTGGCGGTAGGGTTGCCATCATTCTTGCGTCTCGGTTTGATTATGTTAAGAAATTGATTTTGGTTTCGGCGGCGGGACTCAAACCGAAGAGGAGTATCAAAAAGAAAATAGCGATTTTGAAATATAAAATCGCAAAGCGCAGAGGGAAAGATGTTTCCGATTACGGATCGGAAGATTTCAAGGCATTGAATCCCAAAATGCAGAGGATTTTTGTCAGGATTGTAAATGCTTTTCTTGATGAGAATTTAAAGTTTATAACAGTTCCCACATTGATCGTTTGGGGAGACGGAGACACTCAAACTCCGCTTTATATGGCAGATAAACTCCATTCGGCGATAAAAAACAGCGAGATAAAAGTTTTTTCGGGTTGCGGGCATTTCTGTTTTTTGGAAAGACCCGAACAATTCGATATAGTAATAGATAATTTTATAAGGAGATGACAATGGATCATATTTTGCAGATTTTGCTTACGCTTATTGCGGCTGTAATACTTGCTTTTTGTTGCGGACGTATTTTGCAAATATTACAATTATCATCTTATCGAACAGAGGGCATTTTTAATTGGTTGAAGCAAACGGGCGGTGAATTTATTTTACGTTATTTTTCGCTTGCATTTTTTAGTTTTTTACCGATGATGGTATATTGGGTATGCTTTCGAGGTTATGAATATTATATATCCAATATCGGATTTGTTATTTTTGTAGCCATAGGCATTATGTTTATTCGTTTGACATATAAACAGTTTAAGGTACCCATTAAGTATACGCCTCGAATGATACGACTTACGGTTGTATTGATTGTTTTGTTCGCAGCGGCGGTATTTCCCTTGATATATTTCAGTAATTATTTTTGGCTTTTCGGAAATTCTTTGTTTTGCTGGCTGGCTTTACTTTGCCCGATTTTTGTATTGGCGGCATATTATATAACTTTACCTATAGAAACTCTTATAGGCAGAAAATTTATAAAAAAAGCGACAAAAAAACTCGACTCTATGGCGGGATTAATAAAAATCGGAATTACAGGCAGTTACGGCAAGACAACAGCAAAAAATATTTTGGCGGAAATGCTATCAAGTAATTTCAAAGTTTGTAAAACGCCTTCAAGTTATAATACGCTTATGGGACTTTGCCGTACCGTAAATGAAAACCTCTCCTCGGAGGATGAAATTTTCATTGCGGAAATGGGGGCGCGTCACGTGGGTGATATAAAAGAACTTGCGGAATTTATAAAACCTCAATATGGAATGATAACCGCAATAGGCAATATGCACATCGAAACGTTCGGTTCGAGAGAAAACATAGCGAAAACCAAATATGAATTAATAGACTCGCTTGACGAAAACGGAGTAGCCGTGTTTAACGGAGAAGATGATTTCGGTAAAAAGTTCTTCGAAAAAACCAAATGCAATAAACTGATGTCTTTCAGTAAAGACAGCGAGATAAAAGCCCAATATCATGATGTGAAATTCGGAGCAGACGGCACGGAATTTATTCTTGAAATCGACGGTAATTCGTTAAAAGTAACAACAAAATTATTGGGAAAGCATATTCCTTCTTTGATTACCCAATGCGCTTTGTTGAGTTATCGACTCGGAGTTTCGCCTGAAGATATTCTCGACGCTTGCGCAAGGACAGAGCAGATTCCGCACAGATTACAGGTCATAAAAAACGGCAATATTACCGTCATCGATGATTCTTTCAATTCGAACCCCGAAGGCTCTAAAAATGCCGTAGAGATATTACAATATTTCGAAGGTACCAAAATTTTGATTACACCCGGCATGGTGGAACTCGGAGATATTCAATCCGAATGCAATTTCGAGTTTGGGGCAAAGGCTGCTCAATGTGTGGATCTCATAATTGCGATTGCAAAGAATGCCGAAAGTATTGCAAAGGGCGCCGCGGAGGCGGGAATGAGCGAAGAAAAAATAATCAAATGCGATACGCTCGATTCTGCAACGGAAATTATAAAAAATTTACCTTTGGGGCAGTATGTAATTCTCTATGAGAACGACTTGCCCGATAATTACAGATAAAAAAAGGAGCGATATGAAAAGGACTGCTTTAATTACAGGTTCAAGCAGAGGGATCGGAAAAGCCATAGCGTTGAGCCTTGCAAAAGAGGGCTATAACATAATAGTCAATTATATTAACGATAAGGTCGCTGCGGAAAATACAGCCGAGCTTATTTCGAAAATCGGCGCGCGCTGTTCTGTTATAAAAGCGGATGTATCCGATTCCCATGAAGTAAAAAATTTAAGACAGAAAGCAGAGAGTTGTTTCGGCTTTATAGACACGATAGTAAATAATGCGGGAGTAAGCAGTTATGCTTTATTGGATCGTGTGGAAGATGCGGAGTATGACAGGGTGATGAACGTCAATATGAAAGGAGTATTTAATGTCAGCCGCGAATTTTATTCGCCCATGGTGAGTAAGAAATTCGGCAGAATAATTAATATATCTTCGATGTGGGGAATTACAGGCTCTGCCATGGAAAGCGTTTATTCGGCTTCCAAGGCAGCTGTAATAGGATTTACGAAGGCGTTGGCAAAAGAATTGGCTCCATCCGGTATAACAGTAAATGCCATAGCTCCGGGTGTTATAAATACCGATATGTTAAAGGATATTTCGGCAGATATTGTGGAGTCGCTGATAGAAGGAACTCCCGTCAATCGTTTGGGTACTCCCGAGGATATAGCCTCTGCGGTACGATTTTTTGCTTCGGATAGCAGCGGCTTTATAACAGGCGAAGTTTTGAATGTAAGCGGGGGATTTGTGATTTAGCAGGTTGGAGAGACTATGAAATAACTAAAAATCCCGCTATTATGTATGAAGTGATTTTTTATATAAAAAAACGAGTTATCGAATTTATCGATAACTCGTTTTAAGTTTGGTTTTAATAATTATCAGTCATTGAAGTCCTCGTGAGATTCGGGTTTTTCGGTCGGTTCCTGAGGATTTCCTTCTTCTGCTGCAGTCGTTTCGGTTGTTGCTGCGGTTTCATCGGTATCGGATTTTTCCGTAGATTGCGCCTGTTCTTCGGTTGCTTCTTCTGGTTCCGTTATGGGTTTTTCTTCGTGAGTTTCCTCGGGAACATTGTTAACGGGTTCGGGAACAGGAGCGTCCTCGTCAAAGCTTTCGTATTTATCGACTGCCTTCTTTGCCTTTTGAGTCGTTTCGGGATTGTTGACATCGATATGCAACGTATTGTCTCTGTCGTAGGTATTGGATTTTTCTTTGCGTTTACGATTGGAAACTTTATTGCCGAGTTTTCTGATTATAACTGCAACTATAGCCAACAGTAAGAATATTCCGAATAATACGGAAGGAAGAATATACCAATAAAGATTATCGGGGGGATTCAATTCACTGTCAACAAGATCGTTGTCATTGTTTTCTGGAGGAGTGTTATCATCTTCGGTAGTATTTTGAGTAAACTCTATTTTCATACCGAATTCGGTTTTGTCCTTATTGTCCTCGTTATATTCTACAAGATTATCTATCGCATTATTATATGACGATTCGGTAATATCGGAGATCGAAATATTATTAACATAGAACTTGCCTTGAGCGAATTGATTGATGTTTTCGGTGCCACCGAAAGTCAATGACAGATAAGTCGAATCCGCATCTTGATCTCCGACGGAAACATAGAATGAATATGTCTTAAATTCGCTGTCCGATTCGAGTGTTCTTGTCTGAATAATATTCGAGAATGCATAATCGGTATTGTCGAGTCTTATTCCGAGACCAACTGCGTCGGGATGATCTTTAAGATAACTTTCGGACATTTCCACTTTCGCTGTAACTTTGATTTCATAATATGTGTTTGCAAGGAAGTCTATTGCTTTATTGTAAGTGAAAACAGAAGCGTTGGGAGCGGTATTTTGAGCATAGAAGATATAATCTTTGGGAGCAAGTCCTTTATCGAAATCCGAAGGAAGATAAGTCTTTCTGCTGTCTTTCAAATACAGTATTCCGTACTTGACGTCATTTGTTGCCTTTGAATGATCGCCTTTTTTAAAGTTCCAATGATAGGAAGTCATCAAAGGATCGGAATTATATTCGGATGTGTCGCAAGCATATACATCGTCATAGTCGTATACGGCAATACCCGAATTATAAAAACTCCTTGTCTTTATGTTGTCATAATCGAATTCCGTTACCGATTCCGATTTGACATTGGAAACGATAATTGCTCCTTGAGATTTGCGAGAGGCATTGCCGAGCGCTATTTCCAATGTAACGCTATGAGAAACGGTTCCGTTCTTGATATAAATTTTATAGTCTGTAAATTCATGTTCCGAAGAAACGCCGATTATTTTTGCGACAGATGTTCCGTTATTTTTTGCAGATATATACGCTTTTGCACCGTTTTCAGTTCTTAAACGAACTGTAATAAGAGTTGTTGTCTCCGTTGCCACGGTAATTTCCGAGGAGGTGAATGAATAGTTAACGGGTTTTTCGGAACTTATAACCAAAGCGTTGCCGAAATTTTCCGAAGGAAGAAGTTCGGTAAAAGGATATGTGATATTGTAATCACTCCAAATATTGATATTATCTTTGGGCAAAAGACCCGCAACGATATCTTCTTTATCTTCGGTGCTTGCCGTCCAACCCGTGGGATTGAGGGGATAAGTGTTGTCCTCGGTATTTTCCGACGATACGAAATTACCGTTAGTGACGCCCGAATTATCCGTATAATCCGAAGAGAGATTTACATTTGTAAAACTCGAGGAGTAATCGTTATAAGTTTCGGCGTCTATGGTTTCGATTTTTATTTCATCGAACATAGCGACGCCCTTGGCGGGAGTATCTCCGCGACCGAACCAAAGTTGGAGCGCAATATCATAATCGCGAGCGTTGGAAGCTTTGATAAAGAAAGCGTTGTAAACCCAACCGTAATTTTTATTATTTTCGGTGTTTCCTTTAATGCTCGATATTGTGTTTATAACCTCGTTTTCGGGATCGTTGGGATTGACATATACGAGAGAGGCGGAAGCGGCAGTGTTGTCATCCTTAAGATTTGCGGTGTTTGTCCAAAAACCTATTTTCATATAGGAGTTCTTTTTTACCGTAATTGCGGGAGAAGAAAGTCCCTTGTATTCGAGTTCCGTATTGTAGAACAATAAAATATTATTGCCTTTGTCGGAAAGACCGAAAGGAGTTGCGGGATTCTTCTCGAGTTTTATGTTATTGTCGGGAGTAAAATTATTGGGATTATAGATAAAGGGCGCTTCGTTTGTTTGCGGTGAAAATTGTTCGCCGTTCAACGAAGTTATCTGCGTCCAACCGTTGATATTATGGTTGTCTCCGTCGTAAGAGGAAAAACTACCGATATCTTTTCCGTTGGCATCGGTAAGATAGGTACTCGAATCGCAATCGACTATAATCACGCGCTCTCTGTTTACCGAGGTAGCCGATTCAAAATCTTCGGGGGATATCGAATAAGCCGTAACCGTATCGAAAAGCGCGTATCCGTTTGCGGGTTCCAAAACAGAGGTCTCTTTACCCGAGAAAGCATAACCTACGGACAGATCCAAAGTTACGGAATAAGAATGATAATCGGTAGCGATATAAAATACATATTCTTGCCATCCGTAGTAATTATCCGCAGTCGCTTCTTTGGAATCTTCCATGGTGTTAATTGCCGTAAAGGCAATACCTTGATCGAAACCGTTTTTAACGGCGGTAGATTCATCTATACCGTTAAGCGCAATAGAAGCGCCGACTCCCGCATTATGCGAAGTCGAAGCAAAATCGCCGGTTTTCACCCAAGCGCCGATTTTATAAAAACCGTGCGCGTCCAGACTTAAAGTCGGAGAGGTAAAACCATAGACGGTTTCGTGCTTATCGGTATTGATCATCAACGCCGAAGAAGAGGAGCCTTCGAAATAAGGAAGACTGCCGTTTTCCGTCTTTGATTTTCCGAAAGGAGTTTGAGGGATCGCCCCGTTCTCGTATTCCGGATATTGGTTCAATTTGATTTCATTGGCACTTGAGGAATATGCTTTTGTAAGTTCTATAACGCCCGATACCACAAAGTCTCCGGAAAGGTTTCCTTTGTAACCGCCGCTCCAACTGTTGACGTTGGCGGGATAAGACGAAGACGTAGTATTGAAATGTCCGTTAGCCAACGAAAGTTGGGTGGGAGGAATTTCGGTAAAATAATCTTCTGCCGAAACTTTCGTAACGGCGGAAGGAAGTAAACCGAAAATCGAGGCTATCAACAAAAGAGCGATAAGCACACAAGTAAATTTTCTGAAGCCGAGAAATAAAGTTTTTGATTTTTCCATTGTTCACCTTGCAAAAATATATGATTTTCTTAGCTGTATATGGTAACTAAACCTATACTAATCAATTATATATCATTTCGGCATAATTTGCAATCAATTTAGCCATAAAAATGAAAAAAAATGAGGATTATTCATTCTATTGTATTTTGTGATTTTTTGGCAAAAACTATTTGCGATGAGAAAATTTATTCATAAGCTATTAATGATTGTAGGTGGTATCCTTATAGGAGTCGCCAACGGATTTTTGGGAGGCGGTGGCGGAATGCTTTTGGTGCCGCTTTTGGAAAGGATTTTCAAAGTGCCTACGAAAAAAGCCCATGCAACAGCGTTGTTGATAATTTTACCTGTTACGATAGCAAGCGCAGTTATATATATTATCAACGGTTATTTCAAATGGGATTTCTTTCTTTGCGTTTCCGTCGGTGTAATTGCCGGCGGTATTGTCGGCGCGCTCTTATTGAAAAAACTCGGGTCTTTTGTAATCGGCACAGTCTTTGCCTTACTTATGGTAGGTGTGGGAATAAGGATGATTATGGGAAAATGAGCGCAATAATTATTTATATAATAATAGGAATAGCGGGAGGAATAATAGGCGGAATGGGAATGGGCGGAGGAACATTGTTGATTCCTTTATTGACTTTGTTTACTTCCGCAGAACAGCATTTGGCGCAATCGGTAAACTTGATTGCATTTATTCCGATGTCGGTAGTTGCGCTTGGAATTCATATCAAAAACAAACTTGTCGACTTCAAATATTTTTGGTGGATCAGCGTTCCCGCCGTAATCACAAGCGCCATAGGTGCTTTTTTTGTAAAAGACGTCCAAAGCAAAGTTCTCAAAATCTGTTTTGGCGCATTTCTTATTGCTCTCGGAGTATTGCAATTGATATTTATTGTTGTTGATATTGTTAAGAAATACAAAAAGATTAAAAAAAACAATCAAAATGACTTTTCAAAAGGCACAAATTATGTTAAAATATATAAAACAATTTTTTTGGGGGAAAAGTATATGCAAAATACTTTTAAGCACGGCATTCATCCGGATGGAAAAAAGTATTTGAGTGAAAATGCCGAAATAGAATCTTTTCCTGATCCGCAGTTTGTCTATATTCCCGTTCAGCAACATTCGGGGCCACCATCGGAACCCGTTGTGACAATAGGCGAAAAAGTAAAGGCAGGACAATTGATTGCAAAGGCGCAAGGCAGAGGCTGCAATGTTTTTGCCTCTATTGCGGGAGTGGTAAAAGGAATAGAAAAAAGACCGACGGCGACGGGAAAATGCGACCATATAATTATCGAAAATGATTTTTCAGGTGACCGACAATTTTTTACGAAACTTGTAGACCCTTCGAGAGAAGAGATAATCGAAAGGGTGACGGAAGCAGGTATCGTGGGAATGGGCGGCGCAGGATTTCCCGTAGGCGCAAAACTCAAAACGGATAATAAAATCAAAACATTTATTATAAACGGAGCGGAATGTGAACCTTACATTACTTGCGATTATCGTCTTATGGTAGAACATCCCGAGGAAATAATCAAGGGTTCCTTGTATTTGGCAAAGGCGGTCAATGCCGAAAATGTAGTGATAGCGGTTGAGGATAACAAGCCCAAGGGAATAGACTCTTTGAATGGAGTTCTGAGTAGCGGGAAATATCCCAATGTCGAAGTACGCGCATTGAAAACAAAATATCCGCAAGGAGACGCAAAAAAACTCATTTATTCGGTAACGGGCTATAAAATTTCCGCCACGAGGCGTTCGAACGAATTCGGAGTTTTGGTCAATAATATTCATACGGCTTTTTCCGTTTATACTGCCATAGAAGGTCTGCCGAGTTATTCGAGGGTCATGACGGTTACGGGGGAAGCAATAAATAATCCCAAGAATTTAATAGTTCCCAACGGAACGTTGTTTTCCGACCTTATAGACTTTTGCGGCGGCAACAACGGCGCCGTAGAGATTATTTCCGGCGGACCCATGACGGGATTCGGCGTTCTCTCGGACAAAATAGCTACGACCAAGACAACGGGCTGTTTGTTGTTGCTTCCAAGGAAAGAAGCCTGGCTCGACAAACCCGGGCCTTGCATAAATTGCGGAAGATGCGCCCGAGCCTGTCCTTCATTGCTTATGCCGATGTATATTGATTTATATTATAAAAACGGGAACCTCGATTTGGCGGAAAAATACGGTGCGTTACATTGTATAGAATGCGGTTCTTGCGCTTTTGTATGTCCCGCAAAAAGGCCTTTGGTTGCTTCCATAAAACAAGCAAAAGCTAAACTCAAAGAGAGGAGTAAAAAGAAATGAGCGAATCGGAAAATATAAAAAACATACAGAACTCTTCCAATAACCCCAACGAAAACAATACTGAACAACTTTATATAACAAGCGCTCCGCATATTACAAAGAAAGGCAATTCCACAAGAAGAGTAATGATAGATGTACTTATTGCCTTATGTCCGTCTGCGATTGCCGCAATTTACTACTTTGGATATATGGTTGCGATCAATATTGTCCTTTGTTGCGTCTCTTGTTTTGGGTTTGAATTACTTTATAATTGTATAAAAGAAAAGAAATTCGACAAAGAGACAGTCCAATCCGCGAGCGTTTGGGACTTGTCATGCTTAGTGACGGGAGTGATACTTGCGCTCAATCTGCCTACGTCATTTGTAATATGGGAAAAAGTACCGATTTTGGGAATGATCATAGCCGATATATTGGGAAGTTTGGTAGCGATAATTATCGTTAAAATGCTTTTCGGCGGAATCGGAAGGAACTTTGCCAATCCCGCGGCAGTGGGTAGAATATTTTTATTCTTGTGTTTTGCCTCTGCCTTCAAAGCGGTTGCGGCAGACGGAATCGGGTTGGAACCTACGACGGGAGCGACTTGGTTAAGTCAAGGCATAGCTGATCGTCCCGTAAACGCTAAACAGCTTCTTGATATGTTTTTGGGAAACGTCGGATCTGCGTCGGTAGGAGAAACTTGTGTGCCCGCGATTTTGTTGGGATATATTTATTTATGTATACGCAAAGTCATTGATTGGAAACTTCCTTTATATATAGTAGGCTCAGTCGCAGTATTTTCTTTGTTATTCGAAGGATTGATAGTATCCCATCTTCCCGCAAAAGAATTATTTATGAATATGCTTGCTAATATTTTGAGCGGAGGACTTTTATTCGGAGCCGTATTTATGGCAACGGATTATGCAACGAGTCCAAACACTGCGATAGGTCTTGTCATATACGGAATAGCAATAGGCTTTATAACCGTGCTTATAAGAGTCTTTGCATCTTATCCCGAGGGTATGAGTTTCGCTATCGTGATAATGAATATTATCACACCGCTTATTGACAAATATATTTATCCCAAGCCTTTCGGTTTTGTTAAGGAAAAGAAAAACAAGAATAAACCCGAGACAAAGGAGGCGGCAAAATGAAAAAGATGAATCTGACGCTGAAATGCATATTGGTTATGTCTGTCATAGCCATTGTTTCGGTAGCGTTGTTAGCTGTCGCAAATACATTTTTGGTTCCCGCAAAATCTTCGGGTCTTAATGATAAAGTGATCGCTCGGTTGCAAACCTTCTGTCCTGCGGATAGTTATAATGATTTAACCGATACCTATGCGGATGAAATAGAAAAATTCAATTCCGAAAACGGCGACAATTACAGTAAAATTAACGGAGTTTATTCGGCTGTCGGCGGCGACAATGACGGTAATAATATTATAGAAGCAGACGGTCCCGGATTTCAGAGCGGAATAATAACCATGCTTATAGCATTTAATGGCGAAACAATATCGGGCATAGGAAATCGAACTTACGATACGAAGAACACCTATTGGAAAGATCATGTAGAACCGAATTGGGATAACGTGGTAAATTATTTTGTAGGCAAATCGGATTTGGGATCCGCCTCGGGCAAGGATCTGAATACAGGCGCGACGTTGTCGAGTAACGGCATTCTAAAGGCTGTAAGATTGGCTATTGATTTTAATAAAAACATAAACGGGAATGTACAGAAACCCGAGCCCGAAGAGGTTACGGACAGCGATATTCTCGAAAAACTTAAAGCCATGACAAATTCCGAAACTTTTATAAAGTATCCTTATAAAGTCAATCAACAAGTTAATTGCGTTTATGTAGACAATACGGGAAGCGTCATTATCGATGCTCTCGGCGCCGAAGGAAGTTTCGGCGGCTGTAATTTATTGGTAATGGTAGATGCCTCAAGTAAAACGGTATTAAAAGTAACTCCTATAAGGATGGATTATCAAGTTTACGGAGAATATGACGCTTCGGGACTCGACGATCCCGATGTTCTCACAAATCATTTCAAAGGAAAGAATATTTCGGATATAGATGCAATGGAAAAATATTTATCTCCCGCTACAGGAGCGACAGAGAGCAGTACGGGACTTAAAAATTGCATTAAAAATGCATTGAAAAATATCGACGGTTTTTTATCGTCCGAATGGGGTTCGGAGGTGCAAACAAATGAGTAATAAAATGCTTTTGAATAAAAGAATTATTAAAAAGACTGCTTTGGGCGGCATTTTGGAAAATCCTGTTTTTGTATTGGTTTTGGGAATGTGTCCTACCATAAAGGCAAGTACCAATATTACCGACGCCTTTGCTTTGGGTATCGCAACGACATTTGTCTTGATATGCAGTAACGTTATAATATCGTTATTCAGAAAATTTATTCCCGATCAAGTTCGATTGCCTGCATATATAGTGATTATTGCAACCTTTGTAACGATAGTTCAATTGTTTCTTGCGTCGCTTTTGCCCGATCTGAATCAAAGCATAGGACCTATAGTGGCGATGATAGTCGTCAACTGTATAGTTTTGGGTAGGGCGGAATCGTTCGCAAGTAAAAACAGCGTGTTGTTAACACTTATAGATTGCACTTCAATGGGTATCGGCTTTACACTGTCTTTATTGCTTATGGGCGCGATAAGGCAAGGCTTGATTGCATTGAACTTTTCTATTTTCTCCACAACGGCGGGAGGATTTTTGGTACTCGGCTTACTCATGGCGTTGTTTAATTTTATCATGATGACGGTAGAAAAAAGAAAAATGCAAAAGAGCAGAGCAGGGCTCAATGAGGAGGTGGAATAATGTTACTCAGTATTGTTTCCATAGTTATAGCGGGACTCATTACCAATAATATAGTTCTTGTGCAATCCTGGGGAATGTGTCCTTATCTCGGAGTGAGTAAAAAGACGAATTCGGCAGTCGGAATGGGTTTGGCTGTTACATTTGTTATAACTTTATCAAGTATTATTTGTTGGTTGTTGTATAATTATATGCTTGTTCCCTTAAAACTCGAATATCTTCAGACCATAGTATTTATTCTTATTATAGCCGTGCTCGTTCAGATAATAGATATTGTATTGAAGAAATTCAGCCCCTCGCTTTACAATGCGTTGGGTGTATATCTTGCGTTGATCACCACCAATTGCGCAGTATTAAGTACGGCAAATAACAGTATAAACAGTGACTTTATTACCATGCTCGTTACTGCGATAACGACGGGACTTGGATTTTTGTTGGCATTGATACTTATGGCGGGAATAAGGGAAAAATCCGAACTTTCGAAAACACCCAAGATTTTTCAGGGTTTTTCCATAGCGCTCATAATAGCCGCAATAATGGCTATGGCATTCCAAGGTTTTTCGGGATTTAATATCGACGTCGGAAGTTATAAACTTATGATGATGGGAGGTGCTTTATGGTTATGATTTTTGCCGCCGAAGAATATACCGGCTTTATGAAAATATTCATGACTTATTTATTGCCCGTAATTATAATAATGGCAATCGCCGGAATTTTGGCATTTTTGTTGGCTTTTTTGGGTCAAAAACTTGCCGTTAAACGCGACGAGAAGATAGATGTAATAAAATCTCTTTTGGCGGGAGCAAATTGCGGAGGTTGCGGATATGCCGGTTGCGATGCTTTTGCCGAAGCCTTGAACAAAGGCGAGGCGAAAATGAGTCAATGCAAACCGACTACGCCCGAAAACAAAGCGTTGATTTCCAATGTTCTCGGAATTGCAAATGTAGTGGAAGAGCCGATGGTTGCTTGCGTGAAATGCGGAGGCGGGCATAATTGTCTCGATAAGGGCGGTTATGTCGGATACGGCGATTGCGAATCCGTAGATATGTTGAGCGGAGGAACAAAAGCATGCCCCGTAGGTTGCATGGGTTTGAATACCTGTTCTACCGTTTGCGGTTATAATGCGGTCGGCGTCAACAGAGAGAACGGATGTTCCGAAGTTGACTTCTCGAAATGTGTTGCTTGCGGAGCATGCGTCAAAGCCTGTCCGCAACGCATAATATCCTTTATCCCGCAAAAAGCAAAGGTTTATGTTGCCTGTTCGAATAATGAGCCGGGCAAGGAAGTCAATAAGTATTGTAAAGTCGGTTGTATCGGTTGCGGAATTTGTCAAAGAAATTGTCCCAATGACGCAATTCATGTAGTGGACAATCTTGCCGTAATAGATTATGCAAAATGTACGGGCTGTGGAATTTGCGCAGAGAAATGTCCCAAAAAGACCATTCATCTGAAATAACCGAATTTTATAATACTTTGATTCGTATTAATTGAATTAAATCCTATTTTATAAAAATCGCGGAAACTTTTATTTCCGCGATTTTTTTATGCTTGATTTTTTTTAAGAGAGTTTGAATTATGTCATTGGAACAGACTTTTGTTTGTTTTACCGTTCTCTTTGAGATAGACATTCAATTCTCCTTTGTCCGATAAAGTTGCAAGTAAAATATCTTTTATGCGTTGAATTTTTTGCGCATTGAGTTCACCGTTAAGCCAAGCCTCATCTTTATTCATGGCTTTTAAGTTATTCTTTAAAATTTTGCCGTCTATTATTATGTTGGCTTTTATGCCGTTCTCGGCAGGAGTAAGTCCCGCTTCTGCTGCCGTAGCGGGGCGGTCGGCTGCTTTGGGGAGTACGGATAGCATACCGTTTGATTCCAAAATCGCATAATTGATTTGTGTTATATCGAAATAACCTTGAGATCTCAATTCTCTTAAAAGGTCATTGATATCGAATCGTATGCGTTTAAGCCCATCATAAAGAATATTGCCTTGATCAATCAGCATTATCGGTTTTCCCGTTATCAAACGCCTCAACATGATGCTTTTGTTTGTGAGAAATGAAAACAGCATACTTGAAAGCATAAATAAAACGATGCCGATGAGAGCGATCCATATAGACAATTCTCGGTCTGTACATAAAGATGCGGCAATCGAGCCTGCTGTAATTCCGACAATATAATCATAAAAAGTAAGTTGTGAAATTTGTTTTGCTCCGTCAAGTCTGCATAATATGAGCAATACCGCTATAGAAAGCAATGTGCGCAATAAAGTTTCAAGATATATATTCATTATAAATTCTCCTTTTTCGGTTTGATAAATTAATTTCCATTAATATAGAGATTTATACTTGACTATAAAAAATATTAAACGTAAGGAATAATGTTTCGTCACGGCAAATATATATAAGTATATCTCCGAAAAGAGTATTTTCGGTAACCTATAAATCGTCATAATTTTATGTTAAATGACAAATATCTTGCTTGAAATTATTATATTATTGAGGAGCGGATCAATGAAATTCTTAGTGTTAAAGAAGAGAGATTTATTCAAAGGCTTATGTATGTGTCTTGCTTTGGTTATCGGGATAGTTCTTGTGAGCGCAAGCGGATCTTACGTAATATATGCCGGACAAACAACGAGAAAATTGCCGATTTACTGTGTGGATACTGATGAAAAAACGGTTGCGTTATCATTTGACGCAAGTTGGGGAGCAGATAAAACTCTCGGGATTTTGGAGACGCTTGAAAAATTCGATATTAAAGCAAATTATTTTGTCGTGGGATTTTGGGCTACAAAATACTCCGATGTGCTTAAAAAATTATCGGACAGCGGTAGAGTGGAAATAGGCACTCATAGCAATACGCATCCTCATATGAACAAGAAGAGTAAAAGCGAAATGAAACTCGAACTCGAAACCTCTGTGAATATCATAGAGGAAATCACGGGGAAAAAGCCCGATCTTTTCAGAGCTCCTTTCGGAGAGTATAACGATAATTTGCTTACCGTGGCGGAAGAAATGGGACTGTACACAATACAGTGGGATGTAGACAGTTTGGATTGGAAGAATCTTTCCGCGACGGAAATAACCAACCGAATTCTCGGCAAGGTTAAAAACGGAAGCATCGTGCTTATGCATAATGACGGAGCGCACACTCCGGAAGCACTTCCCGCAATTATAACGGGTTTGAAAAACAAAGGCTTTTCCTTTAAGACGATCGGAGAACTTATCTATAGAGATAATTATTCGATTGACCATACGGGAAAGCAGATAAAGGAGATAAAAAACTTATGAACAACGAAAACAATTTACTTCCCAATAACAAAGTGTTTTTAATGGGAACCGTGCAAAGCGAACCGACTTATAGCCACGAGCTTTACGGAGAAGCATTCTATGAATTTTTTCTTACCGTTCCTCGTCTCAGCAATCAAAACGATATTATTCCCATTACCGTTTCGGAAAGACTCATGAATGAAGCGGACATAAAAGTAGGAAACAAAATAGCATTTTACGGACAGTTCAGAAGCTATAATAAATTGGTGGAAGATCACAGCAAGTTGATGTTGACTGTTTTTATAAGAGAATTTGCGGATATCGAAGTTGTAGCGGATGAAAATCCCAATACGGTAGAACTGAGCGGGTATGTTTGCAAATCGCCTGTATACAGGACAACGCCTTTTAATCGCGAAATCTGCGATGTTTTAATTGCAGTAAACCGCGCATACAATAAGAGTGATTATATTCCTTGCATTGCATGGGGGAGGAATGCGCGTTTTGTCCGCAATGCAAACGTCGGTCAACGAATTAGGGTAAGCGGAAGAATCCAGTCGAGAATGTATACAAAAAAGCTGAGCGAAACCGAATCGGAAGATCGCACAGCGTATGAGTTATCTATAAATAAAATAGTTCTTAATTGATTATTTCAAAGTACGACGCTTTTTGATATACTTTATCAAAATGAAGGTACAAATGCCCAAAAATACGCAAGATACAATTATTATAACAGCAATATATTGAGCAAAATTTTTGCTGTTGTAACGTACAAAATCCGATAGTACATAACATTCGACGGTTCCCGTGCCTTCTTTATGATAGAGGATTCTGCAATATTTAACCGTAGGATCAAAGGGCAGGTCAAGAATTTCTATTCTTGTACCTGCTTCTAATGTGTCGCCGGTAGGAATATAATTTTTGCTTACTTCATCGTAGATATATATTTGAGTTCGTGTTTTTCCGTTAAATTCTATAATGGAACCGTTTATTTGAGGATATATATCGGGTTTTGTTATATCGTTATTTGTCAAATCCGACGCTATAATAAAGCCTTCATTGCCGTTTTCAAGTTCTATTCTGAACCATTTGTAATCGAGATCATCCAAAAAATAGCCATCGGAAATATCGCCTTCCGAAGTCAATGCGGCAAAGTCGAGGAGTTTGACCGTATCGTTTTTTTGGAACTTTTTTAATGTAGGAGAGAATACCGACGGATATTTATATACGGGAGTATTATTATTGTAAATTATTGATTCGGGAGTCGTCGGTTTGGCATATTCGTAATTCACGGGAGTAAGTGATTCCGTGTAAACGAAACCGTAAACAAGTTTTTCGGACATTCCCGAAAGGGCATTTGAGTATAAAATCAGAGAAAAACATTCGGTTGATTGCAGATAATCCACAATAACGCGTTGTCCTTTACTTAAAGTGAGTTTGACGTCGGAGTCAAAAGGCGCTGTAAAGAGTTTTGTATCGTTGGCTATCATTCTTATTATAGGGGCAGATTGCGCAATATTCGGTATGGGCGCGTTGATATTTGGATTTTCGAAAGTATGAGCAATGGACTTCGAACCGATTTCCGAATAGGGGATTTTACTCAAGCAATGTTTTATGGAGTTTACTATCAGCAAATCTCCGTAGTCAATGTTTCTGCTTTTGACGGTACTCAAATAAATATAGGAATCGCCTTCGTCCGCTTCTATATCTACTCCGATATTATTATCGGAGTAAGAAGTTATCCGATTGTTTTTAAGTACAAAAACCGTTTCCTCATCATCTACCGCAAAAATATTCGCATCGACGTCGGCAATCGATTGAGTTATCCATTTTTCATCTTCGTTTATAAGTCTGTAAATTCCGGAAGCGGAGGACAGATAAGTTTTTCCGTTGTTTGAATTGCAATAAATATTGTTCGGCTCGAACTCCAAAGGAATTTTAGCCGCAGTGTCGTCGTCAATCAAATACAACGATTTTTCGGCAATGGCAAAGATATGATTGAAACTGTCGGACGAGATCGCTTTTATTCTTCCCGGCAAGGTAAGTTTTTTTATGTACTTTAAGTTACCGTCGAAAACAGAAAGGGAATTTACTTCGTGCGCTATATAATAATTGTTGTAATTATTTAACACGGCGCCTATCGGACGTGAGATGTCGGAAATATATTTGTATCCGTTGTCATCGGCAACGGATATTCTGTTGTTTAAAAAATCCGCGACGATGATCGAATGATTTTTTGTAAAAACGGATACGGGCATATTATAGAATCCGACAGCATCGGACGCGGAAGCGATAAGAGTTTTTATTGTGCCGTAAGAATCAATCGATTTAACCGTTCCCAATAAATCCAAAGTATATATCGATCCGCCGTATGCGCATAAATCTTTCAGTTCGTCATCTTCGTATACAGACGAGACGATAAGCTCATCAAAAGATTCGTCAAAGCGGACAATGCCGCGATTTATTTTCGCAATCAATCTATCATTATACGCAAGTTCGGAAATTTGCTGTTGTTGTCGATAGAGCAATGTGACAATGCTGTTCATCGTGTCAAATTTATATATGTCACTGAAATTTTTATTTATATGTCCCGGAACGGAAAAGTAAATGTCCGTTCCCACCGCCGTAATGGCTTGTATGGTAAAATATCTGACATTGTCGAGATAATTTTTAATATCGTAAGTTGCAGGTTCCGATTGCGGATTGTCGATAAGGTAGGAATATATATAATTGTCGTTTACGGTGTATAACAAATTCTCCGAACAGGCAAAATCGGAAAATTCTCCTTGTACAAAAGTTTTTCCGTCTCGCATTATCCCGTCGGGGGAAAGGGAAAACAAATATTTTCCGTAATAATTAATTTTAAAAGTATCGTTCGAAACTTTCAGAGATTGAATAAACTCGTTTTCATTATCGAAAACTTTGATTTCATTGTTGTCGAGTATCGCAACGCCGTCTTCATTTGCCGCAATAGAAGTCGGTTCCGCAAAATAATAATATTTTATTTGCGAATCCGAATATACGGGCTCTTGAGCCAATGCCGAAAATTCATTCAAGCAAAGTCCCAAGGATAACAGTATCGAATATATAAAAGTCGATAAAATCAATAATTTCTTCATAGGCTTTCCACCACTATAAGTTTAACATATTCAGACTAAAAAGTAAATAAAAATGATTAAAATGTCGAATTATTTTTTTATTATTTTGCCTTATTCCGTGTGGAATTGTTGTATTGCGTTTTATTAAAGATATTTTATATATAAGTGAAAGTTGAATGGTATTTTAAAAAAACTATTTACAAAAAATTTTTTATATGATATAATAACGCGGGTTCAATAGGAATCCGAATAATTTTGGAGTGATGTTTTGTGGAAAAAATTGCAGTAATCGATTTGGGAAGTAATTCGGCGAGACTTGTTTTGGCGAATATTTTACCCGGAGGACATTTTGTTGTTTTCGACGAACAAAAAGAAAGTGTGAGATTGGGTCAGGACATGGAAAGAGACGGCTTTCTGAAACCCGCAAGGATCGCGCAGGCGATAAAAACACTTAAAATGTTTCGCAAACTTTGCGACAGTTACAATGTAGATAGGGTATATGCCGTAGCTACCAATGCCGTACGAAGGGCAAAAAATCAAAAAAGTTTCATCGAAGAGATAAACGCCGTTTGCAATTTTAAATTCAAAGTGCTTACGGAAGAGGAAGAAGCCATGTATATTTATCATGGTATAATCAATTCAATGGATATACCGAAAGCGGTTATTATGGATATAAGCGGTAGCAGTTTACAGCTTATACATTATAACAGAAGGAATATACTGAATCGTATAAATTTACCTATCGGAACAATGACTTTGTCGGAAATTTTCAGCGATCAACTTTCGCCCGAAAGACAGGCAAAGATGATAGAGGAATATGTTTTGGATCAACTTCAACAGATACCTTGGCTCAAAGAGTTGGAACCCGATGTTCAATTTATAGGAGTGGGAGGTTCTTTCAGAAATCTGGCAAAGATTTGCCGAAGATTGAAAAAATATCCCTTCGACATGATTCACAATTATCATGTACAAAAAGATGACTTCGATTATATATACAATACGATTAAAGTGCTTGACACCGATAAACGTACAAAAATCAAGGGCTTGAATTCCGAGAGAGCGGATATTTTCGTTGCGGCTTTGGCATGTATGAAAACGATTTTCGAGTATATCGGTTTTCAGGAATGCGTAATATCCGGTTCGGGTTTAAGAGAAGGAATTATGTTTAATCACGCCGTTCCCTCTACTATAGAAAAGCCCATTATGGATGTTTTATCTCATTCCGTTTATACCGCAATGCATTATTATGATGTAAATATTCCTCATGCCGAGCAGGTATGTAATTTATCGATTCAGTTGTATAAGCAGTTGAGAGTTTTGCACAAATTGCCGAGACAGTATATAACGGTTTTGAGAATTGCGGCGCTTATGCACGATTCGGGTATGAGAATTAAGTATTATGATCATAATCGTCATTCGTTTTATTTTATCCTCAATTCAAATTTATACGGTGTAAGCCATAGGGATATCATACTTGCGGGATTTGTCGCTTTGGGGCACAGATCCGAAGATTTCAATATAAACGAATGGAATAAATATAAGGATATTTTGCGTGAAGAGGACTTGTTTGCGGTAACCAAACTCAGCGTTATTTTAAGAATTGCCGAAAGTCTCGATCGCTCGATGGCGTCAAACATAAAAGGGATAAATTGCGATGTACTCGGCGATTCGGTCATCATAAAAACCGAAGTAGAAGGAGATTGTTCTTTGGAAATAAAGGACGCGATGAAAGCAAGCGGAGAGTTCGCAAAAGCATTCAGAAAAAATCTTGAGATATTATGAAATTGATTCTTGCCTCGGCGTCGCCTCGCAGAAAAGAACTTATAAAAAGTATTCCCTTTTTGGATGTGGAATGTGTACCGTCGCATTATAACGAGAATTTTATTAAATGCGAAACGCCGGAAATTTATGCTTCAATACAAGCTTACGGAAAAGCTTCCGATGTGTTTCGTAAACACGGTATTCTGACTTTGGGTGTAGATACTGTTGTTGCCGTCAATGACCGTATTTTGGGAAAACCCTCCTCGAGAGATAACGCTATACAGATGCTTAAACTTTTATCTGACACTACTCATAAGGTTATAAGCGGCTTTTGTCTGCATTTTTCGGATAAAATAATCGTCGATTATGAAAAGACGGAAGTAACTTTCGGAGTTTTGACAGATGATTTTATTGCGAAATATATTGATTGCGGCAGTTGCTTTGATAAAGCAGGGGCGTATGGGATACAAGATGATATGATACAAGATATTGTCCTTAAAATTAGCGGAGATTATAATAACGTGGTCGGTCTGCCGGTAAAGAGAATTGAAAAAATACTTATGGAGAACGTAAGAAATGGCTCAAATTGATTTGGCTGTTAAAATGGGTACCGCCAATACTGCCATATTTATGGCGGGCAACGGAATAGTATTGTATGAACCTACGATATTGGCTTATGTAGGCGATCCGATAAAGGGACATGTCAAGGCGGTAGGTTCCGAAGCGTTGGAAATGGTCGGTCGTACTTCGGATTATTCGACATTGGTTAATCCCGTGATTGACGGAATGATTTACGATCCCGATGCGTGCGTTGAAATCCTTACAAAATTTTTGAAAAAAGTTATTCCTCCTTTTATTGTAAAACCCAATATCAATTTAATAATGGGCATACCCGCAGGTTTGTCTTTACAAGACAGACTTTTATACGAGGAAATAGCGTTGAAATCTGGAGTGAAGTCCGTAACTTTAGTGGAAAACATTATTTTGGCTGCAATAGGTCTTGATTTGCCCGTACAAGCCAATTACGGCGCTTTTATCGTAAACATAGGCGCGGGACTTACCGAAATAGGATCGATAAGTTTGTGTTCGGTAGTAGGCGGTTGCGCCGTCAATATCGGCGGAAATATGATGGATTCCGCTTTCAAAGATTATCTGTCGGGAAAGTATAATATAAGAGTGGGGATTAACGAACTGAGAAAATTAAAACTTTCTATAGGCTCTCTTTTTCCCAACGATTCGCGAGTGGAAACGGTAAGCGGGATGAATACGTATACTTCGAATATCGCCACTGCGGATGTTGCCGCTGTAGACATTCGTAAAGTATTATTGCCTTATTATTTGCAAATTGCGGAAACCATCGAAGGAGTAATAAACAATTGCACACCCGAGATTGCTTCCGATATAAAGCATAGAGGTATTTTTTTAACGGGAGGGGGAAGTACTATAAGCGGACTTAAGGAAGTTTTCGAGAAAAAACTCGGTTTGAGAGTTCATATTTCAGAAGATTCCGAATATGCCGCTATTATCGGCGCGGGCAAATTAATGTCCAATCCCGCTCTTTTGAAAGCGATAGTGGAAAAATAAAATACGATATTTATTGTTATAAAAAATGCACTGCAAAACAATGATTTCGGTGCATTTTTTTTGTTTTCCGAAAAAAACAATTTTCGGCAATTTGTATGAAATTATATTATATAAATCCACTAAAACAAAGTTATAATATAGATACAAATTTTCGGAGTGAAAAAGAATGCGTTCTATAGTCATTACTTCCGGTAAGGGCGGTGTGGGAAAAACCACTCTTACCGCAAATCTCGGTAAGGCACTTTCGCGTTTGGGAAATAGGGTTGTGTTAATGGATACGGATATAGGATTAAACAACCTTGATGTGCTGATGGGAATAGAAAATAAAATAGTTTATGATCTCGTTGATGTCGTGCAAAATCGTTGCCGTGTAAAACAAGCCCTTTTACAGGACCCTTTAAATCCGAATTTATTTGTTTTACCTTCTTCGAAAGGATATAGCGAGGATATTAACGGACAAAATATAAAAGCCGTAATCAGAAATTTGGAACAAGTGTTTGATTATGTCCTTGTGGACAGCCCCGCGGGAATAGAACTCGGATTTCACAGGGCGGTTGCCTCTTGCAAGGAATCTATAGTCGTTACTACGCCTCATATTTCAGCATTGAGAGATGCGCTCAAAGTCATCAAGTTATTGTACAGTTATAAAATGAAAGTCTATGTTATTATAAACAGATGCAGAGGAGATCTCATGGTTACCGATAATGCATTGGATCTAAAAAGCATTTCCGAGTTTTTGGGGATCGACCCCATAGGCATTATTCCCGATGATGACACTGTAAATCAATTAAGCAATATCGTAAGCATTACTTCGAATTCTCCGGGATTGAAAGCGATAGAAATGACAGCAAAAAACATTCATTTGGGTACCCATGATATCCTTGATATCGAAAAGAAATATCGCGGATTTTTGGGCAGCATAAAAAGAAAATTCAAGAGGATGGGATAATGCAAAATAATATAAGCGAACAAATGAAACAGCGTTTGGAAACGGCAAAAATGGACTGCGATTATAATATAGATAATTATCTCAGAGTTCTTAAAAGCGATTTATATAATTTGCTTTTGGCGTTTATGGACATACAATATTCCGATATTCAAATAGATATAGGAAAAAACAATGAAATATATAATTTTTATATCAAAGTAAATACGAAAAAAATTTATGATATCGGCAGCATAATTGATTAAAGCGTGCAATATATATACTTTATGAGAATTGAAAATGAGTTTATAAACGAAATGTCGCAGGAAGGAATCCGTATTACATATACTCGGAAAAGAACGTTACATAAATTTTTTTGGATAAGGTATATCGTTGCGACTTTGATATTTGTCATTTTATTTGGTCTTTCCAAGTTGGATCTTCCGCCGATACAAAAAGTAACGGAGTTGGTTAAGACATGCATTACTTATGATCTGAACAAAGGTGAAAACTTAAACTACGGCGAAATTCCCGCCTTTCAAAAGGATGAAGCGGAAGCCGAATCATGAAAGTCGATTTTAAGGTTTCACCGCTTTTTTTCGTCTTGATTGTTTTGTCGATTTTTTCGCATACCGTCTTACGGTGTTTTATTTATATCTTAATCGTTATTCTTCATGAATTTGCTCATTATGCCGTGGCGCAAAGATTGGGATATGAATTAAACACATTGCATCTTATGCCTTACGGAGCCGCGTTGAGCGGGGATATGGCGGCAGCCTCTGCAAAGGAAGAGATTACAATAGCCTTGGCAGGACCGATCTTCAATATTTTGTGCGCGATATTTTTTGTTGCTTTATGGTGGCTTTGGCCTGCGATATATGTCTTTTCCGATACTATAGTTTGGGCAAATACGGCGATAGCGTTGTTTAACTTCTTGCCTGTATATCCATTGGATGGCGGAAGAATCTTATATGCGATTCTGAGATCCCGAATTTCAATCAAAAAAGCAAATATTGTTATGAAAATTTCCGCTGTTGTAATAAGCGTTTTGTTTTGTTTTTGTTGTTTGCTTTCGGTGCTGAAAAAGAAGTTGAATTTTTCTATGGCGATAGCCGCGATTTTCATAATGTCGGGAACGTTTATAAAGGATAAATCCGCATATTATCAAAATTTATATTCCATGACATACAGAACCGAAAAAATAAAGAAAGGACTTGAGGTAAGGGAGATTATGGTGTTCGAAGATGAAACCATAGGCTCTCTTCTCAAAAAAATTTCTTCGTCATATTATACGAAGTTTATAATCGTAGATAAGAATATAGAGGTAAAAAAGGAGTTATCCGAGACCGAACTTTTATCTTTTGCAACAAAAGTCCACCAAAATTCAATGATTTCTAATATAATTGGGCAAAATAACTTGAAAAGTTTTTAAGATAGTGATATTATTATATAGGAAAATTTATTTTGAGGAGTATACAAATGACAGTTGCGGATTTAAAGAAAGCAGTGATTGAACAATTACTGCCCATGAAAGAAATAGGGTTCGATCTGTTTTCCAAAGACAGAGAAGATTCCGAGATCAAAGATTTTATCGAAACTTTGTTGGACAAAAAATTATACGAGGAAATATGCGCAATTATGAGTTGCGGCTTTATCAGCAAGCAGTATTATTCAGGATATATGTCGTTTTCGGCAGGCAATATAGGAGCGCAGTATTTTGGGGCATTTTTGAATTTATGTTCGGAGACAAAAGTTGACGACGATAAAATTTTTCCTATGTTGATTGCAAGTTTTTATGCCGATAAAGATTCTTTCTTATATTCCTGGAAAGGGGCTTCGGAAAATATTTTGATTTCTTTTTTACGGGAAGATTTTCCGAAATATTCGCAAAAAATATATGCGTTGGATCCCGAACTGAAATGTTTTGCTTTGTTTGTCGAAGCAGATAAAGAAGCGAGCGAGACGTTCTTATTCGATTTGCTTTTTTCTCGGGATACGCCACCTGCCACAAAAATGATTTTGAGAAAATTTACAATGGATTACAATTTGAATGTAACATTGTTATTTGATATTTACAAGGGAAGTCCCTTGGAAAAAAGAAAGGATATTTTGCGCGTTCTTTTATTGCAAAAGAACGATAACAGAATAGCGGACTTTTTCAAATATGTCTTGACGTTTGAAGAGAACATTGTCTTGCGTAGCATGCTTATAAACAAAAGATACCAAGTCAAGATGAAACTCCGCACAAGAAACAAGTATTATTCCGATGAAAAATCCTCTTGTTTTACGTTTGTGGAAGTGGACGGAAAAAAATATCGCATAGATATAGACCATGATTTACAACTTATATATAAGAAAAAGGGCGCGCGTAAGGTAGAACAGTTCAAAAACCTTATAAGAACGGTCAAAAAAGATGTAGCCTCTAAAAAACAAGCTTTTATTGACGGTATGATTTGTAAGGTCGGTATAAAAGCAAGTAAATTTTTAAAGCTTTTACGAGACGATAAGTTATTCAATCTCATTTCCGAATCTTTATTGTTCTATACGGAAGATAAATACAATTACAAATTCGCAATAACTTTCAACGGAGGATTGCGAACTCTCGACAATGAAGAATTTACAGTGGATCCCAACGAGAAAATTTACATAGTTCATCCTATAATATTGACAGGAGAGAATGCTTATCTGAAAGATTTGGAAATATCTCAATGTATAAATCAATTACAAAGAGAGATTTATTATACCGACAGCCATGATATAATGTCCAATGTTTGTATGCGCTTCAACGGATTGCTTGTCAATGCGCACGATTTTAAAACCAGAGTCAGAAGAAACGATTTTAAGTTTTTCCATTTTGATGAAGACGGATATGCCGTACAGGCGGGTAAGTTGCGCGCCGGCATTTGGTGTGTACTTGATTTTTCGCCGTTCAATATGAAAGTATTGAATACAAATATTACTTTGGGAAATGTAAGATTTTATTCCGATTCGGATGTGGTAAAGACCGGTGGAAGTATTTATACTTTTAATGTTCCCGTAAAACCGATTTCCGGTATTTCGAAAAGAGAATTCAGTGAATTTATAGCGGATGTTTATAGTTTGGTAAGAGAATGAGAGAAGATATAAAACAAATTTTGTCGCAGGTGGAAAAACCGGCGAGATATGCGGGTGGAGAATTTAATTCTTTGCCTGTAAAGCCTTCGGCTGCAATTAAATTTTTACTGTGTTTTCCCGACGTCTATGAAGTCGCAATGTCCAATCTCGGAATAAAAATTCTTTACGAAATTTTAAATCGTAATGAAGATATTTCTTGCGAAATGTGCTATGCTCCTTGGCCCGATATGGCAAAGCTACTGAAAGACAACGATATATCCTTATTCGGTTTGTCAAGCCAAACATCTATGCGAGATTTTGATATTGTCGGTTTCAGTATGCAGTATGAGATGTCATATACAAACATGTTGTATATGTTGGATCTCGGCAATATTCCTTTGTTGAGGAAGGAACGATCGGAAAAGGATCCTATTATAATAGCGGGCGGACCGTGTTGTATAAATCCCTTTCCTCTCGTCGATTTTGTAGATATATTTTGTATCGGAGACGGGGAATATAACGACGAAAAACTTTGTATGCTTTTGAAACAAGCAAAGACGTCGGGGATGAGCAGAGCGGATTTTCTCAAAATGGCTTCGGATATAGAGGGAATTTATGTTCCCGAGATTGAAAATTATGTAAAAAGAGCTGTTGTTCCTTTGGAAGAAGCGGTCTTTCCGACAAAAGTGCAAATTCCCAATGTGGAAGCGGTTCATAATCGCGCTATGCTCGAATTGTTCCGCGGATGTTCGAGAGGTTGCAGGTTTTGTCAAGCCGGAATGATATATCGTCCCGTAAGGAATCGTACCGTAGAAACTTTAACGAAGTATGCGCTTGATCTTGTTAAGAACAACGGTTTCGAAGAAATATCTTTATCCTCGTTAAGTACTTGCGATTATCCCGATCTCAAACAATTATTGACGGCTATAAAACCCGAATTGGATAAACGAGGGGTCCATATATCTTTGCCGAGTACTCGGGTTGACAGTTTCGAAGCGCAATATGCAGAAGACTCGCGTTTGAGTTCCATAACTTTCGCACCGGAAGCGGGAACGCAAAGATTAAGAGACGTGATCAATAAAAATGTTACAGAAGAAGACATTTTCAATTCTATGAAATTTGCCTTTGAAAAAGGATATTCGTCCGTTAAATTATATTTTATGATAGGCTTACCGACCGAAACCGAAGAGGATTTGGCGGGAATTGTGGATATTGCCTCTCGTATAAAAAAACTGTACAGAGAATGTGCGGTATCGAAAAAACAATTGAGTATAACTATTTCCACCTCTACATTGGTGCCCAAGCCGTTTACGCCTTTTCAATGGGAAAGACAGATAAGTTTAGCCGAAATAGAGCAGAGACAGACTTATTTAAAAACAGAGTTGAAAAAAATCGGCGTTAAATATAAATGGCATGACGGATTGACTTCTCGATTGGAAACGGCGTTGGCGCGAGGGGATTCCAAACTCGGAAAGGTTATTTTAAGCGCTTATGAGAATGGCGCAATCTTTGACAGTTGGGATGAGTTTTTCGATTTTGAAAAATGGCAAAATGCTTTTGACAAATTCAATATCGTAATAGATGAATACACTTCGGAAATCCCCGTGGATGCGAATTTGCCTTGGGATAAAATAGACGTCGGAATCGATAAAGAATTCTTAAAACGAGAAAGAGAAAAAGCCTATGCAAAAGTACTTACGCAGGATTGCAGAAAAATTTGCAATGACTGTGGTATACGCGTTGCTTACCCCGAAATATACTCCGAGTTCTGCAAAAAGAGGGTAGATCGATGATTTTATGTAAATATACAAAACTTGACAGAGCAGTATACCTCGGGCATCTCGATGTGCTTAAGATGTTCGGCATGGCAATAAGAAGAACCGCTATACCCGTGGCATACAGCATGGGCTTCAATAAACACATTTTATTATATATGTCTCAACCATTGTCTTTAGGGTTGGCAAGTGAATGTGAATATTTTTGTATCGATTCTCCTTGTGATCCCGATGAATTTGCCGAGAAGATGAACTCCTCTTTGCCCGAGGGGATAAGGTTGACAAAGGCATTTTTCGTACAAAAAAATCCCAATATTGCAGGGCTGATGTGCGCGGCGGACTATACGGCGGAATTTGCGGATAGAAATTATGACCCCGATGATATTTTGAAAATTACCGAAAAACCTGCTATTGAAATGGAAATCGTTTCCAAGGGAGTAAAAAAAATCAAAGATATAAAACCTTTGATATATGATATTTCCATCGAGAATAATTTTTTGAAATTTTGTCTTGCGTGCGGGAATTCAAATCTCAAAGCAGATCGTTTCATAAGTTATATTACTGAAACGACGGGAATACGATTTTCAGGTTTTATCACTAAAAAACATTTATATACCGCAGTTAACGGTAAACTTACAGATATAGATGATTATCTCGGAAAATGAAAAAGACCCAAAACCGTATCTGTTTCAAGTCTCTTTCATCGTTTTCCACAGAGAAAAACATTTATGATTTTCAAGGCGTCTATATCAATATAGTCACCTTGAAAATTTCTTGAATTTATCTCCGTTTAATAAGGTAACTTCTATTTGATTTAGGCAATCCTTGTATTGATATTATCTGCAACATACTTAAAGCTATTCATTCAAAATGCAACCGAGTTAGACTTGTAAAATAATAACAAAAAAAGTCCTTTCGAAAAAATTCCGAAAGGACTTTTATCATTTATTGGGTCTGAATTAATACATGTCACCCATGCCACCCATACCGCCTGCAGGCGCCTGAGGAGCGGGGGGCTCGGGAATATCGGCGACCACGCTTTCGGTGGTAAGGAACAAAGATGCTACGCTGGCAGCGTTCTGAAGAGCGCTTCTCGTAACTTTGGTCGGGTCGATGATACCGCGTTTATAAACGTCGCAGTATTCATTATTGAGTGCATCGAAACCGTAGCTGGGATTATTCTTTCTGTTATTGATAATATTGTTTACAACAACATTGCCATCGAATCCGGCATTGATTGCAATTTGCTTTACGGGTTCTTCCAATGCTTTCAAAACGATTTGAGCGCCGGTCTTTTCGTCTCCGCTCAAAGTGTTTACATAGGCTTCGATTGTAGGTATGGCAGAGAGAAGCGCAACGCCGCCTCCGGGTACCATGCCTTCTTCGACAGCGGCTCTCGTAGCAGCCAAAGCGTCTTCGATACGAAGCTTCTTTTCTTTCATTTCAACTTCGGTGGCTGCGCCTACATTGATGACCGCAACGCCGCCTGCAAGTTTTGCAAGTCTTTCGGCAAGTTTTTCTTTATCATAATCGGAGGTTGCTACATCCATCTGCGCGCGAATTGTCTTGATACGATCCTTGATTTCTTCGCTGTCTCCGGCGCCTTCGACTATTGTCGTGTTCTCTTTATCTACTTTTACTTGCTTAGCGCGTCCAAGCATATTGAGTTGAGCGTCTTTAAGTTCAAGACCTGTCTCTTCCGAAATAACCTGACCTCCTGTAAGGACGGCTATATCTCTGAGCATTTCTTTTCTTCTGTCACCGAATCCGGGTGCTTTAACAGCGACGCAGTTGAATGTACCGCGGAGTTTATTGACAACCAAAGTAGCCAAAGGCTCGCTTTCTATATCATCGGCGATAATCAATAATTTTGCGCCTGCATTTACAACTTGTTCGAGAAGGGGAAGGATCTCTTGAATATTGCTTATCTTTTTATCGGTAATCAAAATAACGGGATTTTCCAAAACGGCTTCCATCTTTTCCGTGTTTGTTGCCATATATGCCGAAGCATAGCCTCTGTCAAATTGCATTCCTTCCACAAAAGTGAGGTTTGTTTCCATTGTCTTTGACTCTTCTACGGTGATTACGCCGTCTTTGCCGACCTTTTCCATAGCGTCCGAAATAAGCTCGCCCACTTTTTCGTCGGAAGCGGAAATGCTTGCGACGTGCATTATCGAAGTTTTGTTATCGACAACTTTTGTAATGCTCTTGAGATATTTAACGGTTTCTTCGGTAGCGGACAAGATACCTTTTTTGATTATCATGGGATTTGCGCCTGCCGCTACGTTTTTGAGACCTTCTCTTATTATAGCTTGAGCAAGCAAGCAAGCGGTTGTCGTACCGTCTCCGGCAACGTCGTTTGTCTTTGTCGAAACTTCTTTAACTATTTGAGCGCCCATATTTTCAAATGGATCTTTAAGTTCGATTTCTTTGGCAATCGTAACGCCGTCATTGGTAATGAGGGGAGTTCCGTAGGTTTTGCTTAAAACAACGTTTCTGCCTTTGGGGCCGAGTGTAATCTTTACGGTGTTGGCGAGAGTATTAACGCCTTTTTCCAACGCTTTTTTCGCTTCGTCACCTGTTAAAATTTGTTTTGCCATATAAATTAATCTCCTTTATTCTATGATTGCAAGGACATCGCTTTGACGCAATATAGTAACTTCCTTGCCATCGATTTTAAATTCACTGCCTGCATATTTGGAATACAAAATAGTATCTCCGACTTTGACTTGCATAACAACTTCTTTGCCGTCTATCATGCCGCCGGGGCCGACTGCAATAATTTTTGCCATCTGAGGCTTTTCTTGATCCTTACTGAGCAGTACAATACCGCTTTTTGTCTTTTCTTCCGCTTCGATCTGTTCGATAACGATGCGGTCAAATAAAGGTTTAATTCGCATTTCTTTTCCTCCTATAATTAACTAAGGGATATTATAATCAAATTAAATCTAAAAAGCAAGTATTTACACGAAAAAATTTTCAAGTTTTAACTATTTATTTGCTATTTATGTAATTATTTGATATAATTTAGTCGAGGTGAATAAATATGAGAAAAATCGAAAATACAAAGTGGGACAGAAGATTTATGGAAGTGGCAGAGCTTGTTTCCACTTGGTCAAGTTGTTATAAAGAAGATCGCCACGTCGGTGCCGTTATAGTAATAAATAAAAGAATTGTCGCCACAGGTTATAACGGCGCAAGTTCGGGAATCGAAAGTTGTGTTGACAGAGGCTCTTGCTTAAGACAAGAACTGAATATCGCCAGCGGAACTTGTCACGAAATTTGTTACGCAACGCATGCGGAACAAAATGCAATTATTCAAGCGGCAAGATTGGGAATTGCAATCGACGGGGGAACATTGTACTGCACTCATCAGCCTTGTACAATATGCGCCAAAATGATTATTAATGCGGGTATTAAAAGATTGGTATTTAAGAAAGGTTATCCCGATGAATTTGCTCTTAAATTGTTGAATGAAGCGCATATAGATATAGTCAATTATAAAGAGTAGTAAGAAAAAGTAAAAATTTTACAAAAAATCTCTTGACAAAAGAGGTTTTTTGTTATATGATAAAGTCAAAGGTCAAAGATAGTCAAACTTTTATCAAAACTATCGAAAATGGCCATTATATAAAGGAAAGGGACGGGCGAATGGCTAATGTAAGTAAAATAATAGAGAGCTTTTTGCTGGAAGTTTTGGGAGACGACGAGAAAGTTGAAATTAATCGCAATCAACTTGCAAAATATTTTTCTTGTTCTCCGAGTCAGATAAATTACGTCCTCACGACTCGATTCAGTCTTGACAGAGGATACCTTATAGAATCTCAGCGAGGGACAGGCGGATTTGTGACGTTGATTAAAGTCAACGATACAAGATATCATCAATTATCCGAGATTATAGAGGAAGCCTCAAAAGGAAACGGAATTTCTTATCACAGAGCAAATAATATAATTGACAGAATGATACGGGAAAATTTGATTTCCGACAAGCAAGCCGAGATAATAAGAACGGTACTGAGCGACAAATCGCTCTTGGTTCCCATTTCAATAAGGGATCATTTAAGAGCGAATATATTAAAGAATATCATTAATACATTATTACAAGGAGAATAGGTATGCTTTGCGACGACTGTAAAAATAATGAAGCGGTTTTTGACATAAAACTTAATAATAACGGGGTTATTTCTAATTTGCATCTGTGTCAAAAATGCTATAATAACAGAAAAAACAACATTTTCAATTCCACTTTCGGCTTTATGAATGATTTCGGCAGACCTCTTTTAAAGGAGCGCCGTTGTTCGGTTTGTAAAACTTCTGTAAGCGAAATAAACGAAAGTTGTTTTGTGGGCTGCCCTCATTGTTATACCGAACTTGAGGATTATATCATGCCCACTATCAAAAACATTCAAAATGCGACGACATATCAAGGAAAAGTTCCGGTAAGGGATGAATATAAGGCAAAGGAAAGGGAAAGGCTTTTGATTGAATTGAATAAAGCGCGCGCCGAAGAGGATTATATGAGAGCGGCGCAAATAAGCGAACAACTGAAAAAACTTTCGGGGGAACAATAATATGGATAAAAACGATATTGTTATTTCAAGCCGTGTAAGGTTGGCGCGCAATGTTGCGGATTATCCTTTTACTCTCAATGACGAAAGGGCTACGCTTATTGCAAAAAGAGTTATTGACGTCGTTTCTCAACTTGATAACTTTTCGGTATATCCTATTTCCAAACTCGGTGAACTCGACGGCAGGCTTTTGGTCGAAAAACATCTCGTAAGTCCCGATCTTCTGAATAACAAAAAGTACGGCGTTGCCGTTATCAATTCGAATCAAACCGTTTCGATTATGTTAAATGAAGAAGATCATATAAGAGAACAATGTATCTTGCCGGGATTGGCTTTGTCCGAAGGGTTGAATCAATTGAATATTATAGACGATATCTTGTCTCAAAATATCGACTTTGCTTTTAATTCGAAACTCGGTTATTTGACGAGTTGTCTTACAAATGTCGGCACGGGGCTCAGAGCGTCCGTAATGATGTTTTTGCCTGGATTGACTCTTTCTGGTCAGATCGATAGATTTATTTACAAAATGAACAGACTGAATATGACTGTACGAGGAGTCTACGGAGAGGGTACCGAATATCTCGGTTGTTTATATCAGATTTCAAATCAAAAAACATTGGGTATCAGCGAAGAAGAAACAATTCTTTCCGTAAAATTTGCAATAGAACAGATCGTTGAAACGGAAAAGGCAATGCGAATGCAATTGATGCAACAAAACGGCGATGAGTTGATAGATAAAATTTTGAGAGCCTATGGACAACTTATTAATTGCTATACGATAGGCACTCACGAATTTATGGAGTTGTTTGCATACCTTAAATTGGGGATATTTTACGGATTGTTTGAGGCTCAATCCGAGGATGCTTTGAAAGAATTGATAACCGAAGTTCAACCTGCCGGAATATGTTCCAAGGCGGGTCGCATGCTCGATGATGAAACGAGAGATAAATTAAGGGCAAAAATTGTAGGCGAAAAACTACAAAATAATATAAAAAGACTGTTTATATCAGATATAACAAATAAATAAGGAGTAAAATTTTTATGGAAATACCTGTATCAAAAAATTTAAAGAAAGCGTTTGATGTAGCGAAATTTATTGCCGTGAAATACAACAATCAAGAAATAGGTACCGAGCATATATTATACGGTATTGCCTATGATGAAGAATCCAAAACGGGAAAATTGCTCAGAGATAACGGCATTGATCTGAATATAATGGAACAAATTTTCGCAGAAGAAGAGGTGCATTTTTCTGCAATAAGTCCCGATTTTACGGACCGTGTGAAACAGACTTTGACTTTGGCTTACGGTTTTGCGAGACAAAACGAAACCGAACTTGTGGATACCGAACATATGTTATATTGTATGCTCGGAGATACATCGAGTTACGCATTTTCCATTTTGACGAATTTATTCCATGTAAACATTAAAAATTTGTATCAACAATTGGGACAAATGATAACAAAGAATTTTTCCTCTTCCAATTCCGCAAGCGGACAACCGCAGTTGCCTGCGCAACTCAATGATTTGGGTATAGATCTTACACAGAAGGCAATGCAGCACAGAATAGACCCTATTATAGGCAGAAAAGCGGAAATAGAAAGAATAATTCAAATTCTTTGTCGTAAAACAAAGAATAATCCCGTGCTCATAGGAGAACCGGGCGTCGGTAAAAGCGCCGTTGTCGAGGGCTTGGCAAAGGCTATTATAGAAGGTAACGTACCCGAGTTATTGAAAAACAAAATTATTTTTCAACTTGATATAGGAAGTTTGATGGCGGGTACCAAATATCGAGGAGCCTTGGAAGAAAAACTCAAAGATGCGATAAATCTGATAATGGAACAAAAAAACATAATTGTGTTTATAGATGAGTTGCATACTTTGGCGCAGGCGGGCAGCAAAGACGGAGAAGTATCTCCGGCGGATATTTTGAAGCCATATTTGGCAAGGGGCGACTTGCAGACAATAGGCGCGACAACTACCGATGAATACAGAAAATTCATAGAAAAAGACAGAGCGCTTGAAAGAAGATTTCAGCCAATAATAGTCAATCCTCCTACCGTAGAAGAAACCATTGAGATATTGAAGGGCTTGAAAGAAAACTATGAAGCTTTTCATAAAATCAAGTTGACCGACGAAGCGATAGTTGCCGCTGCGAAGTTGTCGGACAGATATATCACAGACCGTTTCTTACCCGATAAAGCGATAGATTTGATAGACGAAGCCATGAGCAAAGCGAAGGTGAGCGGAAATACCACACCTCCCGATATAAGAGAACTCGAGGAGCAATATGAAAGCCTCGACAGAGAAACAAAAAAGGCAGCCGACTATCAAGATTTTGTGGCTGCTGCGGAATTGAAAAAGAAACGAGAAGAAATAAGCAAACAGATCGAGCAAGTAAAACTCGATTGGAGCAAATCCAGCGATAGAAGCGGAGGAACGATAACGGCAGATCATATTGCCGAAATCGTATCAAAATGGACAAATATTCCCGTAACGAGGTTGAGCGAAAGTGAAACACAACGACTTATGGGACTTGAAAATTTGCTTCATAATAGAGTGGTGGGACAAGATGAAGCGGTCGAAAGTGTCGCAAAAGCGATAAGAAGAGCAAGAGCGGGACTCAAGGATCCCAATCGTCCCATAGGAACTTTCTTGTTTTTGGGACCTACGGGCGTAGGTAAGACTGAACTCACAAAAGCGTTATGCGAGGCTATGTATGACGATGAAAATGCCGTTATTCGTTTGGATATGTCGGAATTTATGGAAGCGCACAGCGTAAGTAAGCTTATAGGCGCGCCTCCGGGATATGTCGGCTTCGATGATGGCGGACAACTTACCGAACAAGTAAGGCGCAGACCTTATTCGGTGGTTTTGTTCGATGAAATAGAAAAGGCGCATCCCGATGTTTATAACGCTTTGTTGCAAATTTTGGATGACGGCAGACTGACCGATTCTCAAGGCAGAACCGTAAGTTTTAAGAATACGATTATCATTATGACAAGCAATGTCGGAGTTTCCGAGTTGCATAATGCGTCGAGACCTTTGGGATTCGGCGCCGATGATGTTCAAGTGGAACAAAACAACAACGAAATTCTTATGAATGCCGTAAAACGTCATTTTAAGCCTGAGTTTGTAAATCGTATAGATGTTATCACTATATTCCACCATCTTACAAAAACGGATATGGCTAAGATTTGTGACATCATGCTTAAAAAGCTCAAAAACACATTAAAGGAAAAAAATATAGAATTGGAACTTACTCAGGACGCCAAGAACTATATTATAGATAAAGGTTATGATCCCGAATACGGCGCAAGACCTTTGAGAAGGGTAATAGAGCAGGTTGTTGAAGATAATATCGCGGAAATGTATTTGCAAGGACGCATTCAGGATAATTCCAAAGTCATTTTCAACATTTCTAACGGTACTCCCGATATAAGAGCAGAAAAAATTAATTAAAAATCTATACAAAAATTATAATTCTATGTTATAATTAAAGTGCCCGAGGGCAAGGAGGAAAATTTATGAAAATCGAAATGCTCAACAAAAATTACTCCCCGAGTGAAAAGCTCAAAGACATTATCGACAAAAAGGTTTCAAAACTCGATAAATTCTTTGACGACGACACGAAGGTGCGAATCCTGTTAAAACAGATTGGCGATAACATTTATACAATGGAGCTTACTATTTTTGTCGATAATGAAATTATTCGAGCCGAAGTATCAAGCGATAATATGTATAATAACATAGATTTGGTTTTGCCCAAAGTCGAAAAACAGATCATAAAACATCATAGCAAAATAGCGGGTAAGAGCAAAAAATTCCGCGAAAAGATGCTTGTCGAAGAACCTGTACACGAGGAAGAGTACAAGACTCATAAAGTCGTAAGAAGTAAATCTTATGAATTGGTTCCCATGACTATAGATGACGCAATAGAAGAGTTGGAACTCGTCGGACACAGTTTTTTCGTATTTTTGAATAAGGCAACCAATGAAATAAACGTCCTTTACAGACGTTTGGATGATGATTACGGTTTGATCGAAACTCATGTATCGCATTAAGGAGATTGTAATATTTGAAATCCGAATATGATTTTTCAGGAGCGTTTTTATCCGATGGCGTACATGAAGATTGTTTGAAAAAAGATTCACGTAAAATAGCAGACGCCTTTTCCCATGTTATCGACAACATGGGAAAAGGTTGGCAAGAATGGTGTAATTTGCCGTATTGCTCCGAGAATGAACTCGATGAGATAATAAAATACGGCAAGAAAGTTGCGGAAAAAACGGAATATTTGGTGGTTTTCGGGATAGGCGGTTCTGCGTTGGGAACAATTGCGGTTGCCAATGCGCTCAATCATCTGCATCATAATGAATTGGCGCGAGATAAAAGACAAAAGCCAAAACTTTATGTAGAAGACAATATCGATCCCGAAAGAATGGCGTCTCTTTTTGACGTCATTGATTTAGAAACCGCACATTTCAATGTTATTACCAAAAGCGGCTCTACATCCGAAACATTGAGTCAATTTATGATTGTGATTAAACGTTTAAGGGACGCTTTGGGTGATGATTTTAAATCGCATATTACCGTAACCACAACAATAGGTAAAGGCTCGTTATATCGCGCTGCCTCCGAAATGGGACTGAAAACATTCGGAATAGGCGAAGGCGTCGGCGGTAGATTTTCCGTTTTGTCTGCAGTCGGACTTGTTCCGTTCGCTATTTTGGGATACGATATAAAAGCCCTTCTTAAAGGCGCAAGAACCGTTACCGAGGCAAGCAAAAATCCTTCTCCGAATGAAAACCCCGCATTAAAGGCAGCTTATCTTATGACCGAGTATCTAAAACAAGGGAAAAACATAAGCGTAATTATGCCTTATTCCGATAAATTAAAATATACAGCTGATTTTTACTGCCAATTATGGGGAGAATCCCTCGGTAAAGCGCTGAATTGGTCGGGCGAAAAAGTTAATTGCGGGCAGACTCCCGTAAAAGCGTTGGGCGTTACCGATCAGCATAGTCAGGTTCAACTTTATACCGAAGGACCTTTTGATAAGATATTTACTTTTATAGGCGTGAAAAATTTCGATAACGATGTCGGAATACCGTCTTGTTCGGCATTGCGGGATTATGACTTTTTATCGGGACATACTTTGGGAGAACTGTTGAATTGCGAAAGGAAGGCGACACAATTAGCTGTTTCTGATTCAGGCAAGCCTTCATTTACGATATTGTTGGATAAAGTTGATGAAGAAAATTTGGGAGAGCTTTTGTATTTCTTTATGTACGAGACGGCATTTGCAGGGGCTTTTCTCGGAATAAATACTTTCGACCAGCCCGGAGTCGAGTTTGGTAAAAAGGCTACTTTTGCAATGTTGAATCGTCCCGGATATGAAGGTATTTTGGAAAACTTGACTAAAAAACATTAATATACAAATAGTTAATAAGGAGTTTTTATGAACAAACAAACAATAACCGATGTCGATGTAAGCGGTAAGAAGGTTTTTGTCCGCTGCGATTTCAATGTTCCTCAGGACAAAAACGGAAAAATCACCGATGATAAAAGAATAAGAGCCGCTTTACCTACGATCAAATATCTTTCCGAGCATGGCGCAAAGGTGATTCTTTGTTCGCATCTCGGCAGACCGAAGGGTACATTCGATCCCAAATACAGCCTTTTGCCTGTCGCTCAAAGATTATCCGAATTGTTGCAAAAAGAAATCCCTCTTGCTGCGGATGTTATCGGAGAAGATGCGATAAAACATGCCAATGCACTGAAAAACGGAGATATAATGCTTTTGGAAAATGTTCGTTTTCATGCCGAAGAGGAAAAGAACGATCCCGAATTTGCCAAGAAATTGAGCAACTTTGCGGATATTTATGTCAATGATGCCTTCGGTACGGCGCATAGAGCGCATGCCTCTACTGCGGGTATAGCGCAATTTTGCAAGCACAATGTTTCGGGGTTCCTTATAGAGAAAGAATTAAAAGTTATCGGTGGCGCGCTTGAGAATCCTCAACGTCCTTTTGTGGCAATTTTGGGCGGAGCGAAGGTTTCGGATAAAATAGGCGTCATAGAAAATTTAATCAAAAAAGTGGACGCTCTCATTATCGGCGGTGCAATGGCATTTACATTTATTGCCGCGAAAGGCGTTAAAGTAGGTAATTCCAAAGTCGAAGAGGATAAGTTGGAACTTGCTCGCGAATTGATGAAAAAAGCGGAAAAAGCAAATGTGAAAATATATTTTCCTTGCGACGTAGTAGCGGCAAAAGAGTTTTCCGCCGATGCCGAAGCAAAAGAATTTGATATAGATAAAATTCCCGACGGCTATATGGGATTGGATATCGGCAAAAAGACTGTTGTCGAGTTTGGAAATGTTATTGCAAACGCAAAAACACTTATATGGAACGGTCCAATGGGAGTTTTCGAATTTGAAAAATTCGCAAACGGAACAAAAGCTGTAGCCAAAGCAATGGCGGACAATTCTGAGGCTGTTACAATAATAGGAGGCGGCGACAGCGCAGCGGCGGTAGAGCAGATGGGCTTTTCCGATAAGTTGACGCATATTTCTACCGGCGGCGGCGCAAGTCTTGAATATATAGAGGGCAAATTGCTTCCGGGAATAGAATGTCTCGACAATAAATAATATAAAAATTGTTTGAATAACAGCAAAGGGTTGATTGCGTTAAGCGCCAGCCCTTAATTTTATATATAAAACTTAAAGGTTTATGCGTGTCAAGACAACAATAATTGCCGACCTCAAAAGCGGTATTTGACAGTAGGACAATTTTATGGTATAGTCAATATAAAGATTTATCTTATGCTATCAAACAGTACAAGAGGAAAAAATGTCGAAATATCTCGGACAAGTTAATCGATGTTTGATGAGGATAAAACAAGGCGACGAATCTCGGTACAGAGAATTATTCGACTTGACTTTTAACCACCTCAAAGGAATAGCAAAAATGTATTTATGCAACAAATCATATTGCGACGATGTTGTAATGGAGACTTACGAGAGGGTAATGAAGTACATAAATACATTTGACGAGAGACAGAATGGATATAATTGGTTGTGTCAGATAACAAAGAGGGTAGCGTATGCAACCAATTCCGAAAATCGTATTTTCGACAATGCGAAAGAAATAGAGGAAACCGATATTTGTGATGACTTTTTTGGAAAAACGGATCAAAGTTTGGAGCTTGGCAATATTATCGATAAACTCGACCCCGAAGATAAGACGATA
Source organism: uncultured Clostridia bacterium (assembly GCA_947581755.1). GTDB lineage: Bacteria > Bacillota > Clostridia > Christensenellales > Pumilibacteraceae > CANPVN01. Next base: position 110,042 of record CANPVN010000001.1, read on the forward strand.
GTTATTTCGTACTATTATTTGGATATGACCTATGAAGAGATAGGAAAGAAAATGGGAAAAACAAAATCGGCGGTACATAAGCGATTAAAGATTGTTTTAAGAAAGTTAAAGAAAAAATTACAAGAAGGAAACTTTGATCAATAAAATAAGATATGTATTATTAGTAAAACAACCTAAGGAGAAAAAAAGTATTAGTCGGGAGTAATTATGAAAGATAACGACATTCATAAATTGATAGAACAACAAGAGAAAGAAAGAAAAGCCGAGTTGTATGCGGAGTTTGAACAAAAACATAATATAACTGCCGAACAGCCTGACAAACGAAAATACGCAATAAAAATAGCGTCTTGCGCGGCGGCAGCCGTGGTGATAATTTGTTTGATTGTTTCTTTGCCTTTTATAATGCAAAATAACATAAAAAATTCAACGAGATATTGTTCGGTAAATGATTGTATTGCAGAAGATGCAAATTTTACGCTTCAAGAATATGCGGCTAATAATAATTTGCCTCTTTTATATGTTGATTGGTACGATATTGCCGATGAAATTCAGACAAAGATATTTGTAAATAAAGATGACAGAGAAGATATTATATTTTTTCAAGAGAATATAATCAATGGTCAGAATGGAATTATAGTTGAATTATATATAACAAAGGAAAATGTCGAAGTGGATTTTATCTCATCATTTGAAGAGCGATGCGGTAGGGCATCTACAATTAAAGATGTATGTGTAAGTTGGAATTTTAGGAATTCGTTCGGATTAGCGGTATTTGTATATAAAGGATATAAATACTATTTAATATTAGAAGATATCGCCGATGAAAATGTAATTACCGATATAATTGAGGAAATGATACCTTAGTAATAAAATAAAAATCTTTGTTTCCCTCGTCTTAAGGCGGGGCTTTTTTTTGCACAAAAATGCTTAGTGTAAAATTTTTACAGATCGGGAAACTTTGCCTTATATTTTTCGATATATATTAGTGACAGGGGTAAAAAGCATATCTGTCCAAGATCAAGATGACGCCTATGTATGTCGAAGTTTGTAGACAGTAAATCAAAGTTTACTTTTAAGGATGGTTTCTATTGAAAAAGGCTGATTCCAAGCGCCGTATACTTTCTGTAATAAAAAGATATTTTAGAGGAGAGATTTTTGAATGATTAAAAAAGTTATAAGTATTATGGTTTTAATGCTGATAGTGTTTTCTTTGGCTGCGTGTGGAACAACGGGCGAAGTCGATTTGCACGCTAAACTTGATGGTTTGCAAACGCAACTTGAGAGAATGGGGGATAAGTTGGCAAAAATGGAAGATGAGCTTAGTGAACGCAATTCCGCCATAGAGTATATGCGCGAGCAGATAGAAAAGCGCAATAAGATAATAGACGATTTGAAAAAAGAACTTTTAGACACTGTGCCGAGAGAGAATGAGTTCGGCATATGTTATACCTTGCAAGAGGCTTACGATTACGGATATTTAGCAAGAAAGGATTTGGAGCAAATCGCCTATTATCACAATAACCATAAATCATATCCCGAAAACTTGAACGAAGATATAGTGCAATCAATAAAAAAATCCTGGGCGAAAAAATTGAGAGATGAAGAAGCAGAGTATATACCGGAATACAAGGTTAGGATATGGGAATATTACGGAACTTATAATGGGTGTGTAGTTGCAATAATAGATCGTATAGACGCACAGTACGCCGCTGTACATTTCTATAATCCAATGATAGTAGGTGGCGTAATTTTCGAATTTTACGGTTACGGACCGCGAATTTTTGTATGGAAAAAAACAAACACGGATAACACAAGTAAAATCAAAAATATAGAATTTGAAAGCGAACGATGTATTAATGAACTCTCTGATACAAAACCAAGAAATATAATAATAAATTCTCGTTCTGATTTTGATAAATTCTTAGATGAGAATTTAGTTGATAAGACCGAAAAACAACAGTTTGAACAATATGATAGGGGATTTTTTAATAACAATGCTCTTATTATTTGTTTGTATTGGGCAACGGATGCAAGACTTGAAACGAAGATAAAATATATAATTTCTTATGATGATTGGATCTATATCGAAATAGAGTCTATAATTCCCGATCATTTGATTTTGGCAGACGGCTCTTTTGTAATGAATTCGGATAGATATTTTATCTTCGATATGGTTCAAGTAAAAAAATCCGATATAATCGGAATTAACGAGATAACATTAAGTATTGATACGGGAAATGGTTATACAAAGAGTGGAAATGTCGAGTTTAACGTAGCATATAGCAATATGGATCTATGGAGAGAATACAAATTTAATGGTGTCTATATCAACAGCATAATTATGTCAATTAAGTCTTTGGATGTTATGAGTCAATGCCTCGAGGAATTCAAGTTTTCGTATGATGCTGAGTTCTTTGAAGAAAACTTCCTTATTGTTTTTATGGGGAGTAGAGGAAATGGCGGATCACAATTACAAAATATAGAAATGCAAATTAATGATAATATTGCCTCGATTAAAATAAATGCCAATAACGGAATTTTAGATGTTGTTAGAGAGTGGGCAATAGTACTTGAAGTAAAAAAGAAAGATTTTTCTTCGGTAAAAGAAATATTTTTGGAAACGGATTATTACAGACCTATTTCAATACTTATTAATTTTCAAAACTTATTAATGTAGACGAATTATTGACGGAGCAAAATGATGAATTATTGACGGAGCAATTTGACTCTACCGATCCGAAAATTTTTTGGGAAGGGAACATTGACGAGGATTTCGATGATGATCGGGTGGTGGTTGTTCTGAAAAGAACAAAGACATACCCGGAATTGAAAATCAGACATTTTGGGCTTGATAACGGAGAACGCCTGGAGTATCTTTGGTTTAGGCCCTATGGAGATCCGCCCTATGGAGATCCGCCCTCTGACTTCCGTCAAATATTAGTGATTTATCTCAAGCAACATGGGAAAGAAAAAGTACTTGAGGCGATAAAAGAATTGGAAAAGTTGAGTTTCATTAAAGTGGCAGTACCTAAGTATAATTATGGGACGATGGATAATTAAAGTAGTAAAACGTTTACTTAATAATGAGCAATGTTATTGAGGAATGAGTTAAGAAGTTTTATTACCTCGCTCTATGGCGAAGTTTTCCTTTTGCGCAAAATTACTTAATTGCAAAATTTTTATAGATTGGGAAACTTGGCTTTATATTTTTCGATATATATTAGTGAAAGCAAAAAAGAAAGGTTGTATGATTAATCAATTAGGAGGTAGAAATGAAAAAAAGTATAATACCTATTTTATCTGTTGTTCTTTTAGTACTTTGTGTCGCCTGCAATCCGCACAGTGAAGATATAGCTGAGTATAAATACTTTGCAAAAGAGCAAATTACTTCTTATGTTCAAAAATCCGGTTTTCATAAAGAAAAGGATAAGTATATTTATGAGATCTTAGATGAATGTGTAGAGCAAATAGAATTATCGAATAGCAAAGAAAAAATAGATGCTACAGTGAATTCGGGGAAAGAAAAAATAATAAAAACATATAAAGACTTTGTCAAGAATCAAATCATATCTCAGACTCAAAGATTTTATTATAATGATGAGTTGCTCGAAGCAATGGATGAAATCAAAGACAATTCAATAAGTCAAATAGAATCGGCAAACGACAAAAAAGAGATAGATTTAAAAATGTATTCGGCTCTAAAAGAAATATATAAGCAAATAAAAGAGGTAATGAAATTTGATAAGTCTATAGAATTTGAAAGCAAGAGATATGATGAAAAGCTACATGTTGAGACGCCTCAAAATATAATCATAAGATCTATCGAAGAAATGGAAAAGTTTTTAGAAGATTATAAGATTTCCGAAGAAAATCGCTCTGCATTTGAGAACTATGATAAAGACTTTTTTAATAAATATGCACTGATTTTTAGCTTATATTGGGAATCGGGTGGAAATATCTCACGTCGAGTAGAAAATATTTATATAAGTGGAGAAAAAGTCTATATAGAAATAATGGGCATAGTCTCAGAGGAGGACTTTACGTCCGAAGGTTATGTCGTCTTAAATGAAGATGTTGAATTTAGATTTTACATTATAAAGATCAAGCAATCGGATATTGAAAATATAAAAGATGTTGAGTTATTTTCTACTTTCACAGGTGAAGAAAATCAAGGAGATGAAATTCAAGATTATGTTTTAAAAATAGCGGCAGATAAACAAGTTTATGCCAAAGATGAAGATATAGTTATTGATATTACTTTGGAAAATCGAAGCGGCGCAGATGTGGAGATTGCTTACTATCTGTTGTTTTATCCGGAGAGTTCCACAGGACAATTCCCCGAAATAGAGCTTGCTCCGGTAACTACAGAGCTTGCTCCGGTAACTACAAAGAGACTTTTTAAAAATGGTAATACAATTCATGAGACAGCTCGTTTGGGCGGGTGCTTTTTAGTTGGACATCATGAATTAAAATATAGAGCAGTATTTTACCTAACTTGGAAGATGACGGAATTTGGATATGAAACTGGGGACAACGGAGTTGAGGTTTGGTCAAACGTCATAAAATTTGCGGTTAATTAAGTATTTTTTCTTATAATGCGCCTTTTTCGATAAAGAAACAAATATCTATATTACTTTAAATCACAAGATAATGCGGTAGAAATTTATGAATAACAAGAACCGAATTTTTAAAAAGGCAATCGGAATAATACAAGAGATTTACTCCTTACTTATAGTTATATACTGTAGCTATAACATTCTGCTTGCGTTTGTTACCGAAAATCAATATTGGAACGTAGAAGAGATTTTTCTGTTTACTTGTTACGGTATATTCATTATTATAAATATAATACTGTTTATTCTGGGTGAACTTATTTCTAAAAATGAAATCGAGGGCGCGGCTTCATCATATATCAATAAGCAAGATGGAATAAAAAAAGAAGTTTTTATTTTAGTTTTGAATTGTATATTTTTCTTGATTGCATTAGCTGTTTTCCTCGTAATAACTTGGAACTTACTGACTTTTTTTACTGTCCTCATTTTTCTGCTTACATTTACACCATGCCTTATAATTGTCATTCTTACAAGCATTTCTCTAAAATTCAGATAATTGTTGCCCTAACAAAATAAATTTTTATTATAGATATAATTAAATTACAAAAATGGATGAGGTACCGTCCGTTCTTTGTATTTCCGATGTTATTGAGGAATGAATAAATAAGTTTTATTACTTCGCCATAGGGCGCGGTTTTTCTTTGAGCAAAATTACTTAATTGCAAAATTTTTACAGATTGGGAAACTTGGCTTTATATTTTTCGATATATATTAGTGAAAGCAAAGAAAAGAACGACTAAGGTGGTATTAAAAACATGAGTAAGGCTCTTCTTATAAAACAAGAATTTACATAGTTAAATACGAAGGTTGAGGTTCTTATCTAAATTTATATATAAGGAGAAATTTATGAATAAAAAACTTATATTCATTCTAATTCAGTGCTTGGTTCTTATTCTATTTTGCTGTTCTTGCACTCCGTCAGTTAATGAGTTGAATGAGTATGGCGAAGAGATAGATAAATTGAATTTGCGAATAGGTGAGTTACAGAGCCGATACGAGGATTTGCAAAACAAATTAGATAATGCAGATAAAGAAATCAAAGAGAGTCGTCAAAAGCAAATTGAATATCAAAATGAAATTGATTTATTAAAAGCAAAAGTAGCCAATCTTTCGGGAGCAGCTCCGAAATTTACCGAACAAAGTCCGCATTTTCAATCAGAGTATTATGATGAAGTCATCAGATTTGATCATCATAACGATGCTAACGTATCTTTTAATGGATTTATTCGATATTGTATGAATGAGTTATCTTCTTATAACTTGATATTTCTGGCTCCCATAGAAAGCGAATATGATATACATCCCAATATGCACAGAACTTACGCTGTATTAACAGACAATAGGACGACCGACAGCACTCCTATTATTTACGAACGACTTATGATGTATTCGGAAGTTTTGGGAAGCAATGACAAACTAACGCCTCAAGAAGAGGGACCGATATCTTGGAGTATCGATATGGAGATTTATATAAAGCCCGTTGAAAAGCCGGTGACATTAAAAAATAATATCGAACTTCGGTTTGGAATTATTGCAAATAGAAATTACATTAACATTTTTGTGGAAGGGAAAATTATTGCAACTTGTTATTATAGAGAAAATGTTTATGTCTCGGTAGGTTGGTACGAAAACTATTTTATAAATAATTTATGTTACTCTTATAAATAATCTAATGAAAGCAAAAAAGAAAGGTTGTATGATTAATCAATTAGGAGGTAGAAATGAAAAAAAGTATAATAATACATATTTTATCTGTTGTTCTTTTAATATTTTGTGTCGCCTGTAATCCGCACAGTGAAGATATAACTGAGTATAAAGGCATTGCGAAAGAGCAAATTACTTCTTATGTTCAAAAATCCGGTTTTCATAAAGAAAAGGATAAGTTTATTTATGAAATCCTGGATGAATATGTGGATCAAATAGAATTGTCGAATAGTAAAGAGGAAATAGACAATTTAGTGAAGTCCGGAAAGGAAAGAATTATAAAAACATATAAAAATTATATGATTGTAAGTCTAACGACATATAAAAATTATAAAATCGAAAGTAATTTTTATAGCGGAGCAAATTTTATAAAATTAATAGGTGAAGTAGATAGTTTTATGGCATCGAATTTTAATGATAAAGCAAGTATTGATGTTGAATATAAAAAATGCCTTAAAGAAATGGATTCAATAGAAATCTTGGAAGTGAGCGGCAATTTTTACTCTTTGGAGGACGCCTATAAAAATGAAAAATTGACAAAAGATGACCTTATTTTGATATCTAAGGATCAATTCGAAGTAGAGGAATTGGATCTAAAAACACAGACGGCAATCAAAACAGATTTTTTAAAGTTGATTGACGAAAAAGAATATTCTGTTGATGATATTGTTATCTCTCATTTTTTCGGTAAATATCAAGGTTGTTATGTCGTTCAAATAAAAGATAAGTATCATGATTATCCTGCGGAATCATTGCAATGTGTAATTTCAGATATCGTTATTAATTATAGCGGACCGAAATTATTGGTATGGGAAAAAACAAATACGGATAACACAAGTAAAATCAAAAATATAGAATTTGAAAACGAACGATGTATTAATGAACTCTCTGATACAAAACCAAGAAATATAATAATAAATTCTCGTTTTGATTTTGATAAATTCTTAGATGAGAATTTAGTTGATAAGACCGAAAAACAACAGTTTGAACAATATGATAGGGGATTTTTTAATAACAATGCTCTTATTATTTGTTTGTATTGGGCAACGGATAAAAAACTTTATCCCGATGTTAATTTTATTGCAATAGCCGACTGATATTTTATAGTTATAATAAAATAATTATTAGAGAAAGTCATATTTTTCAAGCAAAGGGATTATATGCAACAACTAAACCCAAGAAAAGGTGAGGGATTATTGATTTTAGTTTGACATATTCAATATAATCCGAGAATATATTAAAAAAGACTGCCACAAGCGGATTTTATCCACGCGTGACAGTCTCTTTTTTAAAAATCATGTGTAAATAATAGAGAGCATTTTTTTATAAACATAAAAACATACTCAAATTAAAGTCGCTATTAAAAGCAACTTACTATATAAATAAGTAGGAATTTTTATACTTATTTAATTATTATCGATTTAATTATTATTTGCGATCGGGAACATTGCTTATGCCGAGCATATAGTCAATGCTTACGTCGTAAATATTGGATAATTTAATCAAAATGGCCGTAGGTATGTCGTTTTCTCCGGTTTCATATTTAGAGTATCCGGTCTGAGACATGGCAAGTTTGAGAGCTAAATCTTTCTGAGTTAATCCATTGTCATTTCTTAACGTTTTGAGTCTTTCGTACATATTAAAAATCCCTCTTTCTAAAAATATGTACTTATATTATGCACGAAAAGGCGTATCTTTGTCCCGCCTTACTACAAAAAATATTAAAAAAAATTATATTTTTTAACAAAATAGATTGACAAAAAGTTCCTTAAGTGGTATATTTAGCAATGTCAGACAAAGAGTGCTAAATTCTGTAACGGCAGAGTGCTAAAAATCGATAAGGAGGATTGATAAGATGGCGTTAAGTCAAAGACGAGAGAAAATTCTACAAGCCGTAATCGACTCGTATATAAATAATTGCGAGCCCATTTCAAGCGCGGAAATAAAATCGAATTTTTTGCCTGAACTTTCGAGCGCCACAATAAGAAACGAGTTGGCTATATTGGAAGAACTCGGTTATCTGTCTCAACCTCATACTTCGGCAGGCAGGGTGCCGACGAGAGAGGCATATAAGTTATACGTCGATAAATTAATGCCAAAACGCAAACTCGGCGAGAATGAATTGGAGATTATAAATAAATATTTTAATCGCAAGTTATCCGATATAGATGACATCGTTAAATGTACGGCTAAAGTAATTTCGGAAATAACAAATCTGACGGGCGTAGTATATATTAAAAATATGAATAACGCCTTGATAGAAAAGATAAAAATCGTTAAAATAACGGATAAAACAGCGTTGTTTGCCATTGCGACAGATCAAGGTGTTTTGACCGAAAGCATGACTATAAACAGACCTTATGATGATAATTACTATTTGAAAGCCTCGGATTTTGTTTCCTCGATATTCAAGGGAAAAAGTTTGGAAGAGGCAAGCAATGCCGATGCCGTGGTTTTGCGAGTAAGAGAGGAATTTATAAGGATCTTCAATGCCATATTAAACATATTGCGGGAATATTCTTTTAACGATAAGGGTGACCTTATTCTCGAAGGAAGTTCCAAACTTCTCGAGCAACCGGAATATAAAAATATAAATAAAGCGAGAGCGATGCTTCACTTGCTTGATGCGAAAAACGAATTGTATCCGTTGTTGGAAGACTCAAATGAAGCGGAATTGAATATTCGTATAGGTATGGATAATGAAATAATGGAAGGCGTCCCCGAATGTGCCATTGTTACCGTAGGTTGTACCGTGGGCGGAAGAAACGTCGGGAATGCCGGAGTTATAGGACCTATGAGAATGGACTATTCAAAAGTCGTTTCGGTTTTGGAATATATCGGAAACATAATTAATTCATTACCTTCCGGCAATGAATAAAAAAGGAGAGCTTTTATAGAATGGGTAAAAACGAAAAACAAGAATCAAAGGACGAAGAGCAAATACAGGTCGAAGATGGTGATAGTTGCGAAGAAGTCAATGTGAGCAATGAATTGTCGGACGCCATGAGACGCGCCGAAGATGCGCAAAAAAAAGTGCTTGAATTGACGGATGTTTGTCAACGCTTGCAAGCCGATTTCGATAATTACAGAAAGCGCAATATCGAGCAAGCAAAGCGAATCAAAGAAGATTCCGTTGCGGAAGTTGTAATTAAATTTCTCCCCGTTTTGGACGTTGTAGATAGGGCTATTGCGATGATAGAAGACAGCAATGTTTTGAGCGGTTTAAGCATGATCCGAAAACAACTTATTGCGATTTTCGAAGAGAACGGAGTCAAAGAAATAAATGCCTTAAACCAAGATTTCGATCCGAATTTTCATAATGCCGTTTTGTGCGTGGACGATCCCGAAAATTCGGGCAAGGTTGTTGAGGTAATGCAAAAAGGTTACATTTGCGGCGATAAAGTCATAAGACACAGCGCCGTTAAAATAGCAAAATAATAATATGGAGGATTAATTTATTATGGGTAAAGTTATTGGAATAGATTTGGGTACTACCAACTCATGTGTAGCGGTTTTGGAAGGCGGAGAGCCTGTCGTTATTCCCAATTCCGAGGGCGCGAGAACAACTCCTTCTGTAGTGGGATTTTCAAAGGACGGCGAACGTCTTGTAGGTCAGGTTGCAAAAAGACAGGCGGTTGCAAACCCCGAGAGAACGGTCATTTCCATAAAAAGGGAAATGGGTACAAATCATAAGGTTACGATAGACAACAAAACTTATTCGCCTCAGGAAATTTCGGCAATGATACTTTCGAAATTGAAGCAAGACGCCGAAGCCTATTTGGGTGAAAAAGTAACTCAAGCGGTAATTACGGTTCCCGCATATTTTACGGATGCGCAAAGACAAGCAACGAAAGACGCAGGCAGAATTGCGGGTATGGAGGTATTGAGAATAATAAACGAGCCTACGGCGGCTTCTCTTGCTTACGGCTTGGATAAAGCGCAAAATGCCAACCAAAAGATATTTGTGTTCGACTTGGGCGGCGGAACTTTCGATATTTCCGTTTTGGAGATAGGAGACGGCGTTTTCGAAGTTATAGCAACAGCGGGCGATAACAGACTCGGCGGCGATGATTTCGATCAGAAAATAATGGATTATCTTATAGATGAGTTCAAAAAAGATAACGGAGTCGATCTCAGCAAAGACAAAATGGCTTTACAACGTTTGAAAGAAGCGGCTGAAAAAGCAAAGATCGAACTTTCGTCTCTAATGAAAACAACAATCAGTTTGCCTTTTATTTCTATGGGAAGTTCGGGACCTTTGCATCTTGAGTATGAACTGACAAGAAGCAAATTCGATGCTCTTACTCAGCCTTTGGTGGAAAAGACAATAAAACTTACCAAACAAGCGATGGACGATGCTGGATTGACGGCAAACAATATAGATAAAGTAATATTGGTGGGCGGTTCTACTCGTATTCCCGCAGTTGTGGACGCAGTAAGACAAATTGCGGGAAAAGAGCCTTTTAAGGGTATCAATCCCGATGAATGCGTGGCAATAGGCGCGGCTATTCAGGGCGGCGTGCTCGCCGGTGAAGTTAAAGATGTATTGTTGCTTGACGTTACTCCTTTGTCTATGGGCATAGAAACGATGGGCGGTATCTTTACCAGACTTATAGACAGAAATACAACAATTCCCACAAAGAAATCGCAAATCTTTTCTACCGCTTCGGATAACCAGCCAGCCGTCGATATTCACGTTTTACAGGGCGAAAGAGAACTTGCGGCATATAACAAGACTTTGGGTAGATTCGAACTTACGGGCATTCCTCCCGCCCCCAGAGGCGTTCCTCAAATCGAAGTTACTTTCGATATAGATGCAAACGGTATTGTTCATGTTTCGGCTCAAGATAAAGGCACGGGAAAGGAACAGCATATCACAATTACTGCATCTTCCAATCTTTCGGAAGATCAAATCAACGAAGCCATAAAAGATGCGGAAAAATATGCGGATGAGGACAAGAAGCGAAAAGAGCTTGTCGAAACCAAAAATCAAGCGGATATGTTGACTTTCCAAATTGAAAAAGTCCTTAATGAGAACGGAGACAAGATTTCCGAAGAAGATAAAAATGCGCTCAAAGAGGCGTGCGATAAATTGAAAGACGCAAGCAAGGGCGACAATATCGATAATATAAAATCCGCAATGGATAATTTGAACAAGGTTTCTCAAACGGTATTTACAAAGCTTTATCAAAACGCCGGCGGTGCAAATGAAGGCGGTCCGAAAGCGTCAACCGATAACGGAGACGACATAAAAGTAGAAGACGCACAATAATTCAGGAGACTTATGGCTAAATCTTATTATGATGTTTTGGGAGTCAAGAAAGACGCAACTCAAGACGAAATCAAAAGCGCGTATCGAAAACTCGCCAGACAATATCATCCCGATTTGAATCCGAATAATCCCGAGGCTGCAGAGAAATTCAAAGAGATAAGCGAGGCATATGATACTTTGGGTGATGAAAAAAAACGCGCCGAGTATGATAATCCCGCTCCTCAATTTAATTTCGGATCCGGCGGCGGAGGAAATGCCGACTTCGGCGGTTTCGGAAGTTTCGGCAGTTCCATTTTCGGCGATATATTCAATATGTTCGGAGGCGGCAGCGAGCGTACGCAAACTGCCGCAATCGGACGAGATATTAAAATCAGCCTTGTACTTACTTTTACCGAAGCGGCTTTCGGCGCGCAAAAAATAGTTTCCTTTAACAGGACGGAGCAATGTTCCTTATGCAAAGGCAACGGCGCTAAAAACGGAACGGAATATACCAAATGTACGACGTGCGGCGGCACGGGGCGTATAAGACAGACTCAAGAAACTCCCTTCGGAAGAATTGCCAGCGAAAGAGTTTGTTCTTCATGCGGCGGTACGGGAAGAAAAATAAAGGAATATTGCAGTGAATGCGGTGGTAGGGGCTATATAAAGAAAAAAGCGGAACTCAAATTGACACTTCCCGCAGGGCTTGAAAACGGTCAAGTCGTAACCGTTACGGGCGCAGGAGAATACGGAAAAGGCGGCAATGGAGATTTGCTTATTATAATATCGGTTCAGCCGCATAAGCTTTATGCAAGAAAAGGGAATGATTTATATTTAACAGTGCCCATTACATTGTCTCAGGCAACGTTGGGAGATAAGATATCGATTCCTTCCCTTACGGATAAAAAAATAACTTTGAATATTCCCGAGTGTACGCAATCGGGTGATGTCGTAAAATTATCCGGACAGGGAATTGTTACCAAAAAAGGTACGGGAAATCTTTATGTTACGTTAAATGTCGAAACGCCCAAAAACCTTAATCGTCAGCAAAAAGCCTTACTCAAAGAGTTTGAGGATAGCTTGAAAAAAGAGCAATACGATAAAGTAAATAAATTCGAGAAAACCTCTCGGTAAAAAAATCATATTAAATAATAATAGATACGAAAAACCGTTCTTTTAATCAAAAAGAACGGTTTTTTTCGAGCAATCGACGGTAACTTGCTTGTGTTTTAAATTTAAGTATGATAAAATAAATCTATGAAATATTTACAAGTAAGTATAATCACGACTCATGAAGCAGCCGATCTCGTCTCGCTTATTTTGATAGATAACGGTAGTGAAGGGACTGTTATCAAGGATGGGGAAGATATAAAAGAACTTTACAAATCGGGCATTATTTGGGATTATATCGATAACGAGGTTCTTGAACAGGCAAATCTCCCCGTGACCGTCAGCGGATTTTTTTCCGAGAATTTTGATTTGACTTGTTTGGAATCGGATTTGTCGGATTTGAAGTCGTATTGCAAAGATTGCGGTTCTTTGGAAATAAGTTTGACAAAAATAGACTCCGAAAATTGGGAAAACGAATGGAAAAAATATTATAAGCCCATAGAGATAGGTAATGTTTTGATTTTGCCTAAATGGTTGAAATCCGACTCGAATGCGATAACAGTAAAATTGGATCCCGGCATGGCTTTCGGAACGGGAAATCATGAAACGACGAGTTTCTGCATTCGACTCATGCAAGAACTTGATTTGAAGAACAAGACGGTATTCGATGTGGGATGCGGTAGCGGTATTTTGGGCATTACTGCTTCAAAATTGGGAGCAAAATCCGTGTTTATGTCTGACATAGACAATGTTGCAATAGATGCTGCGAGGGAAAATGTGGCTCTGAATGAAGTAAAAAACATTGAGTTATATACTACCGATACAATTGGTAGTTTCGGTGTTATGGCTGATATAATCATAGCCAATATAACCGTCGATATTCTAAAGAAATACAGAGATGAGTTTTGTGAGTATTTGTCGAGCAAAGGAGCGCTTATAGTAAGCGGAATTATTCGCAACAGATTTGAAGAGATAAAAAAATTTTTTGAAGAAAAATTCTCATGTTCGGACATTATAACCGGCGGAGAATGGTGCGCTATGCTCATGAGGAAAATATGAGAAGATTTTATTATGACTTTATTCCCGAAGAACAGGTAAGATTTGAAGGTGAACAGTTTATACACCTTGCTTTTGTCTTGAGAGCGAAGAACGGAGATCGCATAACTTTGATTCGTAATGATGAGTATGATTATATATATGAAATAATAGATATAGAAAAAAAATTTGCGGAATTAAAATTTATCGAAAAGATCCCCAATAAATGCAATCCTTGTCTTTATGTGCGCTTATTTGCAGCCTTGGAAAAAGGCGATAAAATGGAATTTGTTGTCCAAAAAGCAGTTGAACTCGGAGTCAGTGAAATTGTTCCGATAAAAACCGCATTTTCTCAGGTTAAACCCGAATCAATAAGGATCGAAAGGTTACAAAAGATAGCAAATGAGGCTTGCAAACAATGCGGTAGATCGAAGTCCGCAAAAATATCCGATGTTGTTGTTTTTGAAAAAATGAATATCGAAAATACGGATTCCGATTTGGTATGTTTTTTGTACGAAGGAAAGTGTGAATACGATTTATTGGACTATTTGAGAAAACAAGATCACTCAAAAATAAAAAGAGTCGATATAATAATAGGCAGTGAAGGCGGTTTCTCGGAAAAGGAAGCGGAATTTTTGAATCGACGCAAAATTCCTTCTTTGACGTTGGGGGCAAGAATTTTAAGAGCAGAAACGGCGTGCGTTGCGGCATGCTCTGTAATTATGGCGGAAATGGGAGAATTGCGATGAAGATTGTTGTCTTTTCGCTCGGGTGCAAAGTCAATCAATATGAAAGTCAAGTTCTTGCGATGAAATTTTTCAATGCGGGATTCGATGTTTCCGAGCAGCTTGAATTTGCGGATATTTATGTTATAAATACCTGTTCGGTGACGGGCGAGGCAGATAAAAAATCAAGGCAAGCAGTATCTCGGGTGAGGAAATTCAACCCCGAAGCGAAAATATATATATGCGGATGCAGCAGCCAAAATTCGAGCGAAGCTTTTTACAAGAAGGAAAATGTTGTCTTTGTAATGGGCACGAACAATAAAAATCAAATATTTAATCAAGTTATGTCAGACATAAACAGTGGTTTTTCGAAAGATTTTGACTCGTATTCTGAGTTGCCATTGTCCGAGAAAAGCAGAATATATGTTAAAATTCAAGATGGCTGCAATAGATTTTGCTCATACTGTATAGTGCCTTATTTACGTGGTCGAAGTCGTTCGAGAACAATAGACAGTATCAAACAAGAAGTGGAAATTCTTGCGACAAAAGCAGATGAAATTGTTCTTACGGGCGTGGATATTTCGGCGTATGGATTGGATATAGGCACGAATTTGACTGAATTGTTGAATCAATTAAGCGATATAGCCGTAAGGAAGCGATTGGGGTCTCTTGAGTGCGGTATAGTAGATGAGTCTTTTTTGGAAGCCGTGGCAAAAGCCAACGTTTGCGAACATTTTCATTTATCTTTACAAAGCGGCAGCGATGCGGTTTTGAAAAAAATGAACAGACATTATACTACTGCCGAATATAAAGAAAAGGTCGATTTGATTAAAAAAGTTTTTCCTTGTGCGGGAATTACTACGGATATAATTGCCGGATTCCCCGGAGAGACACAGATGCAACATCTCGAAACGGTGGAATTTGCATATAACATAGGTTTTTCCGATATACATGTTTTTCCTTACAGTCAAAGGAAAGGAACCGTTGCAGCCAATATGAAACAAATACCTGTTAGCGAAAGAGTAGGAAGAGCCAATGAATTGATAAAAGTAAAAAATAATCTCATCGAAAAATTTATCGAAAAAAATTTCGGACGGCAAGAGGAAGTTTTGATAGAAGAAACAATCGATGGATATGGAGTTGGGCATACACGCAATTTTTTAAAGGCATATATTCCCAATGCAACAAAAGGTCTATTAAGCGTCACGCTTAAAAATAAATTCAATGATGGAATAAAAGGAGAATTATTATGAGAAACAATTGTGTTTTTTGCGCAATTATGGACGGAGAGATTCCCTCTCAAAAGGTCTATGAGGATGAGAAGTTTATAATAATCAAAGACATCAATCCCAAGGCAAAGTTGCATTATTTGTGCATTCCCAAAAACCACTACAAACTGTTGGAGCAAATGACGGAAGAAGATTTGGATAACATACGTTATATTTTTAAAAAAATTCCGGAATTAAAAAAGGAATTGGGATTGGAAAACGGCTATAGAATAATTATAAATCAGGGTGACGATGCCATACAAACTGTATTTCATCTTCATATTCATTTGCTTGGCGGAGAAAAACTTCCTGTTTAGTAGAAAAAACGTTTGACAGAATTTGTATTTTGAATTATAATATAGAGGCTATATTAAGCTTTAAGCAAAGGTGGTGTAAAAATTGTCGGTAGTTAAGGTCGGTGAAAACGAAAGTTTAGACAGCGCTCTTAAAAGATTTAAGCGTAAATGCCAAAAAGATAATATAATGGCAGATCTTCGTCGTAAAGAACAATATGAAAAACCGTCTGTTAAAAGAAAGAAAAAGTCCGAGGCGGCTCGTAAGCGTTCTCGTGGCTGATAAAAAGATTCTATACACCTTCAAATAAATTGAGGGTGTATATTTTTGTAAAAAATAAACCACTAGCTGTGATAGTGGTAGCAGAGAGAGCTTTAGCGATACAGAGTGACAAAAAGGCCCTCCTTTGGTATAATGTAAGAGGTTCCGACACCAAAAACAAAGAAAACCAAAGGAGGGCATCCAAAACAATGGATA
>CANPVN010000002.1 GCA_947581755.1 uncultured Clostridia bacterium
CTGGGGCTGAGGTTGCGGTTGAGGCTGGGGCTGAGGTTGCGGTTGAGGCTGGGGCTGTACGATAGTATTCTGCGGTTGCATTGTAGGCTGTTGAGGATAAGGCTGCGCAAAAACAGGATTCGGTTGAGGTTTTGCAAAGATATCCTGTCTTTGAGTTTCGTTTATTTTTGCCCTGAAATCATTGTTCGTCGGAACATCGGTCGCCGCGGGGATTCCCTTCGCGGGATCGTTTCTGAATCCCGTAGCGATGATGGTTACGATTATCTCATCATTCAAAGTATCTCTTACATCTGCGCCGAAAATAACGTTTGCGCCCTCATGCACAACTTGTTTTACAAGATCCGCCGCTTCGCTGATTTCGCCGAGCGTCATATTCTGGCTGCCCATGATATTCAATATGACACTTGTTGCACCCTCGATAGACGTCTCGAGCAAAGGACTGTAAACGGCTTGCTTTACGGCTTCGATAGTTCTGTTTTCTCCGCTGCCTCTGCCTATTCCCATATGAGCGACGCCCTTATCTCTCATTACCGTGCATACATCGGCAAAGTCGAGGTTTATAAGCGCAGGCGTAACAATAAGGTCGCTGATACCCTGAATACCTTGTCTCAAAGCGTCATCGGCATATTTGAACGCTTCCATAATGGGTAATTTATCTGCGACTTTCATCAATTTTTCATTGGGAATAACGACCAACGTATCTACCGCTTTTCGAAGATTTGCAATACCGAGTTCGGCATATTCCATACGTACTTTACCCTCGAACGCAAAAGGCTTGGTTACAACGGCTATCGTAAGTTTACCCATTTCTTTTGCAATGCTTGCAACAACGGGAGCCGCTCCTGTACCCGTTCCGCCGCCCATACCTGCCGTAACAAATACGAGGTCCGCGTCCTTGATCGCTTCGGATATGGCAACCTTACTTTCTTCGGCGGCTTTTTGTCCGACTTCGGGATCTGCGCCCGCTCCTTTGCCTTTTGTAAGTTTGTCTCCGATCTGTATCCTATATTGTGCTTTGGACATATTAAGAGCTTGAAGATCGGTATTGACCGCAATAAACTGCGCGCTCTTTATATTTGCGCCGATCATTCTGTTAACGGCATTGTTTCCGCCGCCGCCGACACCGACGACTTTTATGACTGCAGGCGAAGTTGCCCAATCACGACTTTTTACTTCCATAATTCCTCCTGTATTTCCTTTTTTATCTACTTTTAATTTTTGTTTTTATTTTTGAATAATCTTTCGATTTTGTCAGAGAGTTTTCCGAAGAAACCTTTCGGTTGAACCTCGAGACTGTCGATAACCATATCGAGCAAACCATAATAACTTGACTTCTCGGGAAAACGAAGTTGCGGCAACTTGGCTACAGGCACTTCAACCTTCTTATCGAGACAAGATGACAAAAATTCTCTGCCGCCGTTGAGATACAGCAATCCGCCGCCTGTAATATAATAATCAAGATCCGAAGGAAAATCATATTGACAATTTTCCAACGCAAGCATGATCGTATAAGCAATCTTGGCAATGGAATTTCGCACAACTTCATTTACAAATTCGGTATTGAACGACAAAGAACCCTCTACGCCCTGAATTTCTATAACTTCGTCTTTTACCGGAGTCAAAGACAAATTGACTTTTCTTTTAACTTCTTCAGCCGTTTCATAATCGATCTCGAGATTCATAGCCAAATCCGCAGTTATGTATCCTCCGCCCAAAGCAAAACTTGCCTGATGCAAAATACCGTCGCCCCTTATCACGGCAACACTCGAAGTTATATGTCCGATGTCAATCAATATCGCATATCGATCGCGTCTCGAGTCGTCGAACAAGAACAACGCCTGCGCGAGCAAAGAACTCACGAAATCGTAAGTGGCGATTCCCTTATGTTCGAGAATTTCTGAAATAGTCTCGATAAAAGTCCGTTCGGCAAGTATGTATGAAATGCATCCTCCGAGTCTGGTCGAGGATTTGCCGACAGGCTCAAGCAAACGCACTTCGTCATCCAAAGTGTAATAAAGCGGCTGAGAATTTATAAGCTTGTACACTTTATCGTCCGAAAAATCATCGCCCTGCGCATGCAACTCATCGACATCGGCTTCGGTAATCTTATGTTTTTTACTGAAATTTATATTCAATTCCTTTACTACACAGGTAGTAAAGTCGGCGGGAACGCCTACATAAATTTCTTTTATTTTAATTCGCGAATTTGTTTCCGCAATGGAAATCGCTCTGGTGACCGCATATTCAAGCTCATCCGGAGCATACCATTCGCCATCGGAAAAACCGGCATATTCACATTCGCCTATACCGCTTATGCTTATATTGCCGTTCGGTCCCTTTCTTCCGACTACCGCGGAAATTTTACTCGAACCTATATCTAAAATCGCTACTTCTTCTTGCGTCACAATTATCCTCCGAATACGTCTTTTCGTCCGTGAAATTAAAACACACTGAAAAACATCTATTTAAAATAGTATATTTTTATTATACACCATAATAGAATTTATGTCAATTGTTTTTTTATCTTTAATAATCTGAATTTTCGCTATATGAGGCGTCTATCCTCGATTGGGTTTCGTTTCTGTAGGCGGTAATCTGACCGCTATGCCTCATAGTGGGATAATTTACGAACAGAGAAACAGCCAATCTCAACTTTTCTTCTATGTAGTCGGTTCCCAATAATTTAATCAAAACGCCCGAATGAGTCTCGAGATAAACATTGCCGTTCTTGGATAAATTAATGCTTTTCAGTAGGGCTTTAGCTTTTGAAAATTCATAATCCAATTTTTCGAGAGTCGTCAGAATATCGGTAAGTATAACTCCGTCGTTATTCGACAATTCTATCTTTTCGCCCACATTGCATTTTATAACGGGACCCGACAAGGTGACATTTATAATGTTCTCGGGAGATAATCTTTCGGGAACTATCTCGGACACCATACAATCTCTGTCGAGCAAGGCGTAGCCTTCTTCGAGTTTGATTTGGACATAACGATAACTCTTTATAACATTAATATATATTCTGTTGGGGAATTTCCTTTCCACATTCATAAGCACGACATAGCCAAGAGAGTTTACTTTCTTTTCTATAGCCTTGTCGTCAATCAAAAATACGCTCTTCCCCATAAGAGAATCCTCGACAAGAGCCAATACGGCATCGCGAATAGTCTCGTCATCCACTTGAGTAAACAGATCATCATTTTCGGTTTGAGTCGGAGTTTTATTGCTGTCATAGTTATAACAATAGACTTCTACTTGCCTTACCGAAAAAATCAAACTTCCCAACAAAATCAGCAACGCAAAAGAGCAAATAACTATAAATATGATTATTAGCTTTTTATTCCTCATAATGCGTTAATTATAACAAAAAATTATAAGAAATGCAAGCATTAATAATAAATTATCGAAAAAGCGTGTTCCCGAGAGCCGAAAATAATAAATTTATCAGTCCGACAATCTTTTTACTTCCGCTCCCAAAGCCCGATATGCTTCTTCCGCCTTTTCATATCCTCTGTCTATATAATGGATTCCGAAAAGAGTACTTTCGCCTTCGGCGCATAAAGCGGCGGAAAGTAAAGCCGCTCCGCCCCTGAGATCCGTCGCATCGACTTCGGCTCCATGCAAAGTGTTTACCCCCGTGATAAAAGCCTCGTTTTCTTTGCAAATTATTTTCGCGCCCATTTTATTCAGTCTCGGAACATATCTGAATCTGTTCTCGAAAATAGTCTCTTCTATAACGGAATCTCCCGCTGCTATGCTCAACAGAGCCACTGTTTGTGATTGCATATCCGTCGGAAATCCGGGATAAGGAGATGTTTTCAAGAACCCGCAAGGTCTTATTATATCTGACATAATTACCTCAAAACCATTATTATGCCAGATAAAATCTGCTCCACAACCCTCTAAAAGGCGGATTACCGAGCCCATTTGCTTCTTGTCGGCATTTTTAAGAAAAACTTTTCCGCCGCACATACATACGGCTTCCGCAAAAGTTCCCGCGACTATTCTGTCACAAACAGGAGTGTATTCCGAACCCGATAAAGTATCGACTCCTTTTATAACGATCTTCGTACTCCCCGCGCCTTTGACGTTGCCGCCCAAGGTATTTATAAAATTTTGCAAATCGACAATTTCGGGCTCAGCGGCGGCATTCAAAATCGTAGTCTCGCCTTTTGACAGCGTTGCCGCCATAATAAGATTTTCCGTTGCTCCGACACTCGGAAATCTCAAATTGATTGTTCCGCTTTTCAAACCGCTTGCGTCGCAACGAATTTCGTTCTCGTCATCTATTACTTTGACGCCCATTTGAATAAGCCCGCCGATATGTAAATCTATTGGGCGTGCTCCTATTTCGCAGCCTCCCGGATAAGAGATTATCGCTCGTTTGAATCTCGAAAGAACGGGACCGAGAATAAATACCGACGAACGCATCTTTTTCGTAAGAGAAGCGTCGATGGAAACGGGATTGACATCGGCGCAATTGATCACAATATTGTCTCCATCGAAAAA
This sequence comes from uncultured Clostridia bacterium, assembly GCA_947581755.1. Lineage (GTDB taxonomy): Bacteria > Bacillota > Clostridia > Christensenellales > Pumilibacteraceae > CANPVN01. The sequence goes on from CANPVN010000002.1 coordinate 4,510, forward strand.
AACTTTTCCACCGAGGTCTTTTATGATCTCGGACATGCTGAAAACATCCGAAATTTTCGGACAATTTTTCAATACTACCGTTTCATTTGTCATGATACAAGCAGCCATGATGGGCAATACGGAATTTTTTGCGGATTTGATTACGACATCGCCCTTCAATTTTTTTCCGCCCTTAATTGAAAATCTCTCCACCTTTACATCTCACCTTAAGTAATAAACTAATATCAGTCTATGTATTTCCGCCCTTTTCTGTTACCGAAGAGTAACGAAACCCTTTTTGCATACATAAATATTATAACTTATGTCAAAGTCAGTTATATAACCATTAATAATATGCAAACTGATTAAAAATGCTTGCTTTTTAATTTTTTGTGCCGTATAATAAAGATAACAAATTTTAAGGAGATTTGAAATGAGAAATTACAATTTTTCTGCCGGCCCTTCTATGCTTCCGTTAGAAGTGCTCGAAAAAGTACAAGCCCAGCTTCTCGACTATGAGGGCTCCGGTATGAGTGTTATGGAGATGAGTCACCGTTCCAAATATTACGATGCCATCAATAACGAAGTAGAAGCTTCGTTGAGAGAACTTATGCATGTACCCGATAACTATGACATTATCTTTGTTCAAGGCGGTGCATCCACACAGTTTGAAGCTATACCTCTTAATATTGCGAAAAATAAAAAGGCTGACTATGTCATCACCGGTAACTTCTCTAAAAAAGCGTATAAAGAAGCACAAAAATACGGCGACTATAAGGCAGCCGCTTCAAGTGAAGATAAGAATTTCACTTACATCCCCGAACTTAAGAGAGATATGTTCCGCCCCGATGCGGATTATGTTCATATCTGCTATAACAATACCATTTTCGGTACTCGTTATACTTCCATTCCCGATACGGGAAATGTTCCCCTTATCGGCGACCTTTCCTCTTGCATTTTGAGCGAGGAAATCGATGTTTCCAAGTTCGGCGTTCTCTATGCAGGCGCACAGAAGAACATCGCGCCCGCAGGCGTTACGATTGTCATCGTTCGTAAAGATTTGCAAGAACTTTTCGATCCTCTCTGCCCTACCATGTTAAAGTGGAAAACGCAAATCGACAATAAGAGCCTTTACAATACTCCTCCTTGCTTCTCTACCTATGTTGCTATGGAAGTATTCCGTTGGCTTAAAGCCCTCGGCGGCGTAAAAGTTATGCAGAAGATAAACGAAGAAAAAGCTAAGATCCTTTATGACTTCATCGACAATTCCTCGTTCTACACCAACAAAGTCAACAAGAAAGACCGTTCCATCATGAACGTTCCTTTCGTTTCTCCTTCCGAAGAACTCAACGCAAAGTTCGTTGCCGAAGCCGCAAAAGAAGGACTCCTTACTCTTAAGGGTCACAAACTTGTCGGCGGTATGAGAGCAAGTATCTATAACGCTATGCCTATAGAGGGCGTCAAGAAACTCGTCGAATTCATGAAGAAATTCGAGATGGAAAACAAATAATAAAATTTCAAAGAGGTTTATATAATGACTAATATCCTTAAACTGAATAAAATCAGTCCCCTCGCCGATAAGGTTTTCCCCCAAGGCTATGTAATGAAGGACGAAATCGAAAATCCCGTCGGTATCATGGTCCGCTCTTTCAAAATGCACGACTATGAAATCCCCGAGTCTGTTCTCTGCGTTGCAAGAGCCGGCGCCGGCGTCAACAACATCCCTCTCGACAAATGCGCGGATAAAGGTATCGTTGTTTTCAACACCCCCGGAGCAAACTCCAATGCGGTAAAAGAACTCGTGATCTGCTCTTTGTTGCTTTGCGGTCGTAAAATCATAGACTCCGTTAACTGGACTCAGAAACTTACCGGTGATGATATCGGCAAGCAGGTCGAGGACGGTAAAAAAGCATTTATAGGCGGAGAAATCCTCGGAAAAACCATTGCCGTTATCGGTATGGGCGCTATCGGTATCAAAGTCGCAAATGCTTGTGTCGCTTTGGGAATGAAGGTCGTTGGATACGATCCCAATTTCGGCCCCGAAAAGAAAGCGCTCACAAATCCCGAAGTCGTTATTATGTCCGATTTGCAAAAGGCTATGGACAGCGCGGACTTCGTAACGATCCACGTGCCTTTCCTTGATTCCACCAAGTATATGATCAACTCAAAGTCTCTCGCTTCCATGAAAGACGGCGTTGTTATTATCAACTGCGCTCGTGGCGAACTCGTAAACAATGACGACATCAAAGCCGCTATAAAAAGCGGAAAGGTTGCAAAATATGTCACCGACTTCCCCGCAGCAGACGTTATCGGAGTCGAGAATATTATCACCACTCCCCATATCGGAGCAAGTACTCCCGAAGCCGAGGACAACTGCGCTGTTATGGCAGCAGAAGAGATGGTTGACTATATCGAAAACGGAAATATCCGCAACTCGGTCAACTTCCCCGCTCTTAAAAAGGACAGAAACGGAAAACGCCTTTGCGTTCTCTTCAAAGCCGAAGCGGAAGCAAAAGTCAAATCTCTTTTATCGGACGATACCGTTACTGCCGTAAGAGGAAATTACGGTTATGCAATTTCCGACTTTTCGGGTTGCAGAGCAAGTTGCGAAGAAGCTTTGGCTCAAGTTCCGGGAGTTCTTAAAGTAAGAAAAATAGGCTAAATCATCTAAATATAAATATTTTAACCTAAGATAAAGAGGCTGTCGCATTAAGCGTACCGCCTCTTTTTTTGTCTGAAACATATAAAAGCGTCAATATTCAAAATCTATCACCGCCAACAGAGCAAATGTATATACATTCGGCTCTACGGTCAATTTATCATACACATTTTAATTTTTCCAATTCGATATATTATCCATTTTTCAACTCTACTCTCAATAAATCATGTTCAACCGCAAAATACGCAAAAGAATAAGGTTGCGATTATTTATTTTACGATCCCTTCAGTTGCCGTAAAGCGGCAACAGCCACCCTTACTAAGGGTGGCAAAGGGGTGACGCGTCCAAAGGGAGCCAAGGAAAAGGAAGGCAAAAGGAATCAATGCTTGTCTTTAAGAGATATTATCCGATTTATCATCAAAATCGTTTGTATCGCTTCTTGATTTTTTGTCATTCAGCTTGAAAATGCATATATTGATACCATTGACAATCGAACCCGATCCAAAAAAGATGAGTGATAAATGTATAAGAAAATCGATTTCTTTCAGTAACCCCACCAATCCCGTTACAAAAGCCGCAATCAATATGAGTGTGACGCATCCGAAAATTATACAATAAATGATTTTCTTGGTTTTATCGGTCTTTTTTTTCATCGTCGTTCTCCTCTGTATTTTCTTTTTTGTTCAAGGCTGAATTTTCGGCTTTGATTTTTTTTATAAATTCTTGTATATAATATAATTCGCACCCTATCAGCAGAGAAGAGACAATGATAAATCCTATAATAGTACAATTATCGTAAATGCTAAAATGAGTCGATCTTTGTTTTATAAGATAGACCGTAAACAACGCGACTACACCGATAAGCAATATGGTCGTTGTAATGATCCCGACAAGCGCCGAGTTTTGATTTTTGGATCTTTTCAATTTTCTCAGCGCATAGTCTATGTAACATACTTCGTTCTTCTCTTTTTTGCGAAAAAGCATTATTACCCCAAAGTAGAACAACCCCGTCGCAACGATTATATATAAACAAAGCAATAAATATTTTAAGTAATTTTCCATAGTGGACTTAAAAGATAAAATCATCACGACGTAGCCCAACATAAATATTATCGGCTTAGATAAAAACATAAAAATTCTCGCCGTCGGCATAAGAAATTCGCCTGTTTTTCTGACGATCCTTATTTCAAAAACGCAACTCAAAAATGAAGATGTTAACGCAAAAAACAGAAGCAGCAATAAGCCATTTCTCGTATTATTTATGTTGTCGCTTAAAACACCAAACATAAAAGCCGTCATGAATACAAAGAAAATCGAATTTCTTATAATCACGCTCTTATATAATTGTTTTATCGTTTTTTCTTTGATCATATTCGCTTATCCATATAGATTTTTTTGTCTTATCGCTCATTCGTTTTATCTTCGTTCTCCTCGTTTTCGATTTCCTCGATTTGTTTTATGTACTTGCGGGTTTTTATGGAACATATCGTCTCAAGCGTGACAAGCACAACAACAACGGCAAGCGAAATCCCCGCAAATATCTTGCCGAAAAGAAAAGGCGCTTTCTGTTCAAAGTCGATAAATTCTTTCAGCATAGCCAATAAAAATAATCCTATCCAGCAAACCCAAATGAATATTCTCGTAACTGTGCGAATTTTAGACCACTTTACAAATTTCTCAAAGTCATTGTTAATATCGTCGTTTCCCGTCTTTATTGTCTTATCGGTCATTCGTCGCATCGTCGCTCTTCTCCGCTTGTTCCTTATTTTTGTTTTTTTCGCATAGATCTTTTTGAGTAAACAAGTATATATGACTAACGCCGCTGTCGCCACAACAAAAAGTAAAATCGGAGCAAGATACTTTATATTTAAGCCGTCGATGTAATAAGAACTCGTAATCATCGCCGAAAATATGCCCGACGAAACAACGATAATGCCTATCAGCAACTCCCTTTTCTGTGTCATTTTGTTATATTCCCTGTCGTATAAACCGACAAACAAGCAGTATGTAACAATGATTAAAGCCACCGATAATAACGTCAACAAATAATTTGTCATATACTCCTCCTATAAATCTGCGCTTGCCCTTTGCGGCAAACTTAACTTTATCATTATACCACTTATTCTTAAAAACGCGAAGCCTTTGGACTTGACATTTTCTTTACAATTTGTTGACAACTCATTTTTTGCAAAAAAAAGAATCTTTATTTTCAATTCCTCTTTTGGCATCGGTGCGACTTCACTTCTTGATGCAACTTTTTATATATAAATAAGCAAAATACGGCGAGATAAAAAAGAAAAGGACATATCCCGAATGAAAAGGAAATTTATCCAAAAAACTCCTTTCCCCTCTCACATGAAGGTCGATATGGTAGCAAAAAGCCCAAGGAAAAAATACCGCGTCGATGCACACGATCAGTAGCAAAATAAAATCCAATATATTTTCTATGCCGAGACATATTAGCGCGTAGACAGACAGCGCCGTAACTAAAATTGATATTATCGCAAGAATAAAATTGGTATGTGATTCCATTGTTTACGATCGCTCCGAAAGACTAATCAATTTCTCTATAACAAGCGGTCTGTCAAATATAAAATAATCTGTCATAAGGACAATGATTATAAGCGCTACATATCCCAAATTCTGTAAAGCATCTCGCAAAATTATCGCATTTATAAGCGTGGCAATCAACCAAAATGCCACAAAGATATACTCCTTTATATTTGATTTCCGTCCGAAAACGGTTCTTTTGTACAGTTGCTTTATAAAAATGAGTGTTAAAGAAATAAGGCAAATAATACATACGAGCGCAATTCTGAATATAAGATTTTCGGATACCTCAAACAGCAACGCAAAAAGTCCGACGACACATATCATATTTGCAAAAAGATTAAATTTGTTTATCTGAGAAAAAACAGGCTCGGTCAGTCGTTTTCTTTCAACGATTTTTATCATCTTCGTGTTTCTGTATTTTATAAGCAAAAATATCGATAATCCAATCGAAAGCGCGCAAACGCTCGATTGTATAACTGCGTTTTCAAAATAAAGATCGGTAATCAACAGTGATTGCAAAACAACCGCTCCCGAATAAATCAAATATCCCGACTGTTTCGTATTCGCAAAATAGCAAGAGAAAACCGAGCAAGCAGATAGAAATATGTATGCCCAAAATTTACTATCAAAACCTTCGAGCCGAACAAAGTCGAATATTCCGTTTGCGAAAAGAAGCAAACCAAATAATGTAAATACGCTCCATATCCAAGCGTCTCTCTTTTTTGATGTTTTTATCATAACAGATTAGAATACTTGTTTTTAAGGATTTTATAACGTATAAAATCGCACACAGGCAACGCCATGCCGAAAGCGCATAGCGCAGTAACAACCACTAACGCGGTGTAAATATCATTATCAAATACGGCTATATCGAATCCAAACTCCAACACACACCAAAGAATTAAGCCGAACAAGAACATAGAAGTAGCGGCGACAGGATATTTTACCAAGTTGAATTTTTTATCCGCAACGCCAAAGACTGCAATTTTCTTTATTATTCGGTAGTCTATTATAATAAAAGGAAAAAATATAACCGCTTCCAACACAACAATTATAATCTCGGTCAAAAAACCGTGCAATAATAAATCGTTCATTTTGTTATTTTCTCCTCATCCGATGTCCTATCGCCCTTTTTGACTTTCCTACTTGCCTCTGTAAATCAGGTTGCTTATAAGCGCAAATACACAAGGAATAACCGCATATCCCGCATTCAAGTCGTAACATATAACCAATACTGCGCCGATAAGAGTTAAAACTATAAATAGTATATTTAATATTAAAGCCGCCTTTTTCATCTTCGCGCTCCTTCCTTATAAGTTTGCGTTTACTTTTCGTCGCAAACTTAACTTTTATCATTATACCACTTTTCTTCAAAACTGCAAAGCCTTTGGACTTGACATTTTCTTTGCAAGTTATTTGCAATGTTTTTTTACAAAAAAAAGAACGGCTTTTTGCCGTCCTTTTTAAGATCTGTTATGTTTATCTTTTATCATTATCGCAATTATGGCTACATCGATAAGAATCAATATCAAGGTCAGAGCCAACACCACATAAAAAGCATATTGAGGTATACTGTACGAGTTATCCATCATATCGCCTGTGTTGGACGTAAAACAGATGGGCGCCATTAAAGCCGTTAGAATTGCCATAACGACAGCCAAGGACGAAATAATCGCTATGAGTATCTTATAAATTTTTTGATTATTTATGCGTTTCTCGTTTTTCAATTCCGCGTTATCGTTATTTACAACTTCGGATTTTCCGACAAATACTTCTCTTGACAAATCAAGAACTTGACATAACAAATTTATATTGTCGTTATTCGGTTGGAATTTATCATTCTCCCATTGAGAAATAGTTTGGCGGGACACGCCGACCAATCCTGCCAAATATTCTTGCGAAAATCCTTTCGCTCTTCGCGCTTTATAAATTATATCTCCAAAATTATTCTCCAAAATATTACCACCACCGTCTCCCAATGTTTCGCTTTTATTATACATAAAAATGAGACGCAAATCAAGCGGAATATCTATACGAATTATTTAATATAGATCGCGCTATGTTTTTTAACGTACAGGCAAATACAAACACATATATCGACAAGTATTCCCAATATGCCTATTCCGAATGCGCCTATTATTGTAAAGGGATAATTTTGCGTCGATTTTTGAGAAAGAATGTAACGATCGTCGGATACTTGGATATAAGGCTCGGAAACATACTCGTGAACGCCCCAAATTGTAATCACGGAATTGCCCTCGAAAGAGTTATAAAAAACAAAGAAAACTTCTTCATTCTTAATGCCCGAAAGCAGATCTTCGGCGGTTAAGTCGGGATGATCTTGTTCGAATTTTTCTTTATCTCGATACAGAATATGTCCGTAATAGAACGTTATTTCAAACGCTTCCGAAACGTTCGGAATATATGAAATATAACAAAGGTCGTTCACCTCGTAATTGAGGTTATATCTTAAATACAGATTTCCTTCGATATGATAAACATATTCCCGTTTTTCGGAAAATACTCTTTCTATCGGATTTGAAAGCGCGGCTTGGATATCGACAAAATAGTTGCCGAACTCGTCGCCGCTGTCAACCTTTATCCCATAATCATCGGCGTCATTTACATTTATCTCAATGGTTTGCACTGCGCGAATGAACTCGGCTTTGGGCAAATCGAGAATATTTTGGGTATGAGTGAAGGACACGCTCGAAAGACCGAAAGCAGTCGCAAACAAAACGACGGCGATTGCGGCTCCTACCGAAAAAATCTTTATCGCAAGTTTTTTGTTGCGAGTATGGGACGCCGCTTCTTCTGCGGTATAAAATTCTTTCCCCCGACCCGAAAGCCATACGAGAAGTATCACAAATGCCGTTATAAGGAGCAAAGACGCAATCGCAACTACCAATCTCACTGAAATACCACCTTTTAATGATAGTTGAATTGCAATTACAACGCACACAATGGGTGCGCACATTGCGCATACGATCTTGAACACTGCTCTGTAAGTCATATTTTTGATAATCAGCGAATACCGTGATTTTTCCTCTTCGATAATCAATGCCGACTTTTCGAACACGACAAAAAGAATTATAACAATAAGTTCGGTAAGTATCGAAAGTACGGCAAACAAAACCAAAAGCCAACTTGCGACAAACATTCCCAAAAGCAGCGCAAGTACAAAAAGCCCGACTCCGCCTATACCTATTCCCACTAACGTTGTACACTTTACAGAATATCTTTTTGCCGCATTGTTCAGCAATTTCTTTTGAGACTTTTCGCTTATTTCGCAGGCTTTATTTTCCGACGAAGTACGCTCTCCGTTCAAAATTTCATCCACTGTAACGCCGTAAATTTCGGCAAGCGCAGGCAAAATAAGTATGTCGGGATACGAACGCCCCGACTCCCAAGACGAAAGAGTCCTATTGGATACGCCGAGTATATCGGCAACTTCCTGTTGCGTCATTCCTTTTGCTTTTCGTTGAATGGCGAGAAATTCGCCGATCGTCTGTTTGGACATAATCAACCTCCTTACGGAGATATTCTACAACTTTACGGACAAAATGACAACTCTTATAATTTGGAATTTGTCTACAAACTCAAGAATTTTATCTACCGACATACGAAACCCGCATTGACTCATTCGTTGAATCTTAAAGCACACAAAGACAGCCCTGCAAATTAAAAATCGTCTGTTTTTGTCTGCATTTTTTTCAATGAAAAGCAAAAATAAGAAACCTGAAATGCAAGATTTCTCGGATAAAAGAAAATTTGACAAATTTTTACATATTTTACGGTACCGTTTAAAATACTAAGGTTATAAAAATCTATATTAAAGGAGATAACAATGATTAGTTATAAAATCGAGGTGAGCGAAGAGTTGAGCGAATTAATACGAAGCAATGCCGAAAGATTGAATATATCGCCCGAAAAAGTAATCGAACAAATCATTAACCGATTTCTTGTCCCCTTGCATAATATAAACCGAGAAGAGATGGCGCAAGGCTATGAACAATGGGGCGATATAAATCTCGAACTTGCCAACTTATAGAGGTAAACATGACAGAAGTTAAACGAGGAGAAATCTATTATGCCGACTTAAGCCCTGTAATAGGCTCGGAACAAGGCGGCATAAGACCTGTACTTATAATCCAAAACGATGTGGGAAACAAATATTCTCCCACCATAATCGCTTGCGCAATAACAAGTCAACTTACCAAAGCAAAACTCCCGACTCATATAGAAGTCAAAGGCGGCAGTTTCGGATTGCAAAAAGATTCCGTCATTTTGTTGGAACAAATAAGAACTTTGGATAAACGACGCTTGCGCGAACGTCTCGGAGTGCTTGACAGGACTATGCTTGCGCGAGTCGAAAGAGCCATGCTCATATCTTTGGGCTTTATGTAATACAAAATCAAAATATTTTCTTCGGCGGATGCGTGTTGCTCCGCTCTTTTTAATTGCAAAAAAAATTCTTTTATGATATAATCAAAAAAATAACATCGGAGGCAAAAAAATCAATGAATTTTTCCAAAGAAATAGAAAATATGGTTTGCGTGAAAAAAGGCTGTAATCACGGCCCCGCGCCCATTCCCGAAGAAGGAAAATGGGTTCAGGCACGCGAAATCAAAGATATCAGCGGACTTACTCACGGCATAGGTTGGTGCGCTCCTCAACAGGGCGCTTGCAAGTTGACGCTCAATGTCAAAGAAGGAATTATAAGAGAAGCCCTTGTGGAAACTATAGGATGCTCGGGCATGACTCACTCTGCCGCAATGGCGGGAGAAATTCTTACGGGAAAAACCATTCTCGAAGCGCTCAACACAGACCTTGTTTGCGACGCAATCAATACCGCTATGCGCGAACTTTTCCTGCAAATCGTTTACGGACGAACACAATCCGCTTTTTCCGAGGACGGCTTGGAAATCGGCGCAGGACTTGAGGATCTCGGAAAAGGACACCGTTCTCAAGTCGCTACGATATACAGCACCGAAGCAAAGGGCGTAAGATACCTTGAAATGGCAGAAGGCTATATCACGAAAATCGCTCTTGACGCCGAAGGACAAGTTATCGGCTACGAGTTCGTAAGACTCGGCGTAATGATGGATAAAATCAAACAGGGTATCCCTTGTGAACAGGCTTTGAAAGAAGCGACGGGAACTTACGGCAGATTCAACGAAGCCGTTCAAGTAATTGACCCCAGAAAACAGTAAAGGAGAAGAATTATGGTTAAATTTGAAGGATACGAAAAAAGAATAGATAAAATCAATGCTTCTCTTAAAGATTTCGGATTGGAAAGTCTCGAGCAAGCGCAGGAAATTTGCTTACAACACGGTATAAACGTCGATGAAATCGTAAAGGGAACTCAAACTATCGCCTTTGAAAACGCTACTTGGGCATACACTTTGGGTTGCGCAATTGCATTAAAACGAAATTGCAAGCGCGCTACCGACGCCGCAAAAGCAATCGGAGAAGGACTGCAAGCCTTTTGCGTCCCCGGCTCCGTTGCCGAACAAAGAAAGGTCGGACTCGGACACGGCAATCTCGCCTCTATGCTTTTGGACGAAAAGACAGATTGCTTCTGCTTCCTTGCGGGACACGAAAGTTTTGCCGCAGCCGAAGGCGCTATCGGAATTGCAAAAACAGCAAACAAAGTACGCACAAAACCCTTAAGAGTTATTTTGAACGGTCTCGGAAAAGACGCGGCAATGATAATCAGCAGAATTAACGGCTTTACTTATGTTCAGACAAAATTCGACTACTACTCGGATAAACTCAATATAGTAAGAGAAATAGCCTACTCCAACGGAGAACGCGCAAAAGTCCGTTGTTACGGCGCAGACGACGTTCGCGAAGGCGTTGCTATAATGGAATACGAAAAAGTAGACGTATCGATAACGGGCAATTCCACAAATCCCACAAGATTCCAGCACCCCGTTGCAGGTACTTACAAAAAATTATGCTACGATACGGGAAAGAAATACTTCTCGGTCGCAAGCGGCGGCGGAACGGGAAGAACACTCCACCCCGACAATATGGCGGCAGGTCCCGCTTCTTACGGAATGACAGATACCATGGGAAGGATGCATTCGGACGCTCAATTCGCAGGCTCGAGTTCCGTTCCCGCGCACGTCGAAATGATGGGACTTATCGGTATGGGAAACAACCCTATGGTAGGCGCAACCGTAGCTATTGCAGTGGCTGTCGAAGAAGCCTTGAAAAAGTAATCGAAAAATCCTAAAACATATAAAAAAATACATCTCCGAAGGACATTTGACTTTCGGAGATGTTTGTTTTTTTCAATCGGTTATTTGTTCTACTCTCTCTTTTCTCTGAACTTTATATTTATAGGATTAAACAACATATTGTTTATTTTACGATAGAGCTTAAAAACATGGGTGGGACAATTATAGGCGCTCAACTCGTTACCGAACAATGATTTGAGTTCTTCAAACAATCGGATATTTTTATCGTCTTTCGGCTCGTATTTAATGCAATAAGTATCCAATGGCGTCTTGTAAAGATATGTTTCCAACTCTTTCGCTTTGAGCAAACTTCGCAACTCCTTATACTCTGTTTTCTCTTTTATCAGACCGTTTACAACCAGTTTCTTATCATAAGGTATCTCAAAGATGTAAGCGTCATAATATGCCTGAGCCCTAGTCAACTTTTCGCACAAATGGGTATAATCATCCCTGTCGGCGCCGTCTACACTCAACCATATCGATACCAACTTTACCAATTTGCATATATCCATAAAGTCGGAACCGATACCGATAAACAAGAATAAAGTTTCGGGCGTATAGACAAACTCCCACATTTTTTCTTTCTGCCACGCGTTTCCTTTGACGGAGGCTTTATTCGCTTTTTCCTCGGTCAGAACAGATCTTACCGCATTTGTACTTTGCTTCAAATTACCGAATGATGGAAAAAAGCCATACTGCTTTTCAAAGGCGGCTTTGGCAGATAAGACATGCTCATTTTCCGAGCGCAAATCCCCATTTTCATCATATAAGAAATCTTTCAGAGTTTCAATCACTTTTTCGTAAGCGCAAAGTTCGCTCTTGGTTATAATAATCTCCAAATCTTCAAACGGTTTTTTGTTCATAATAATTTTTCTCCTTATATTTTTTTATTATTACAACTCTTTCGAGGAGTTTTTCAGAGGAATTGTTTAATTTATCTCGCTTTCGTTGTGACACCGCGAATCCCGTTTCTCGCTCGGGGAAAATAAGAGCAAGGAGAGAGACCTTGCTTTTTATTACGCTCTTCGGTTGAGCGATGTATTACAATAAAGTTTTGATTTGGCGAATTTATATTTGCGATTCGTCGTTATTATCGATTATTTTCACAGTAGCGGAATAGACGCAAGGTAAATTATATCTTTTCTGTCTTTCGCGTCGCCTTCTGCAAGCACGAAGCATTTTGCGACTACGCTACCGCCTGCCAAGGCTACGAGTTGTTCCAAAGATTGCAACGAGCCGCCCGTGGAAATAACGTCGTCAACTATAGCGACTCTCCTATCCTTTATCAACTCCACATCATGTTGAGATAAATACAATGTCTGTTTATCTCCCGTTGTAATGGATTTTGTTTCGACTTTTATGCCGTCTTGCATATACAACTTTTGACTCTTTCGCGCAGCCGCATAATATTTATGTCCGAGATTTCTTGCCATACAATGAGCAAGTTGCAAGCCTTTGCTTTCTGCCGTAAGTAAGACGTCAACGGCAAGGCTTTCAAGTCTTTCCGAAAGTTTTGCGGCGCAATATTCGGTTAAATCGGCATCGCCGTGAAGATTGAAAAAAACAAATCCTTACGCCCGAAGGCAAAGTCAGAATAGGCAAATCCTCGTCTCTTCCGCATATAGAAACTTTGTAAGTTGAAGGCATAAAAAAACATTCTCCTCTGTAAACGTATGCTGTCAGTATACCATTAATTTCGCCTGTTGTCAATATCGGAGATTCGAATAAAATATGCTTGACGAAAATAAATTAAAATTATATAATAAAGTTATTAATACAAAACTTTTCGGAGCTTTCTTTGATACGCATTAGTGAAAAAATAATACAATTGAGGATCGCAACAAGAAGGGCGACTTTCTATGAAACTCCCGCGGGAGGAAAAAATACCTTAAGTCTGAAGAGTAAGATACTTTTCCTACTGAAAGACAAGGATTTAACGCCTGCCGATATTATTGCCGCGCTCGGAATGGCAAAAACGAATTTGGCTATTCTGACCTCTTCTATGATAGAAGAAAATTTGATTTCCAAGTACAGAAAACAAAACGATCAACGTTCGGTATTATACTCCATAGCGCCAAGGGGCAAAGAATATATAAACAAACTACTCGATTATATAGACTCTGCTTTTGAAAAAATCATCCCCGACGAGGAAAGTAAATCAAAATATATAACGGAAATGAGCGATATAATCGATCTTATTTCGTTTCTATAAAATTTTCGGAGGAATCAATGCTTAAGTTTTATAACACCCTATCTCGACAAAAAGAAGAATTCGTACCCATCGGAAACAAAGTGACAATGTATTCTTGCGGTCCTACCGTTTACAATTACGCTCATATAGGAAATATGCGCTCCTATATCTTTATGGATATTTTACGCCGCACCCTCTTGTATAACGGCTATAAATTAAAGGGAGTAATGAATATAACGGATGTCGGACACCTTCTTTCGGACGCAGACGAAGGCGAAGATAAACTCGAAAAGGCGGGTCGCGAACAGAATAAATCTCCTTTTGAAATAGCGGAGTTCTATACAAACGCTTTCTTTGCCGACCTTAAAAAATTGAATATTCAAAAGCCCGAACTTACGCCGAAAGCGACCGATCATATTCAGGATATGATAAACTATGTTCTGGCTTTGCAAGAAAAGGGCTATGCCTACGAAACCGATGACGGCATATATTTCGATATTTCCAAATTCCCCGAATACGGAAAACTCTCCCGCCTCAATTTAGACGATCAGATAGCGGGCGCAAGAGTCGAAGTCAACAGTTTCAAAAGACACCCCGCCGACTTCGCTTTATGGAAAAAAGCACCGAAAAATCATATCATGCAATGGGAATCTCCTTGGGGCATGGGCTACCCCGGATGGCACATCGAATGTTCTGCAATGAGTAAAAAATATCTCGGCAAAGTCTTTGACATCCATACGGGCGGAGTGGATCATATCCCCGTCCACCATGAAAACGAGATCGCTCAATCCGAATCTTTGGAAGGTTGCAAAACCGTAAATTATTGGCTCCACGGCGAATTTATGCTCGTTGACGGCGGCAAAATGAGTAAGTCCTTGGGAAATACTTATACCATCTCGCAACTCGAAGAAATGGGATATTCGGCAATGGATTTCAGATACTTCTGTCTGAACGCTCATTATCGCAAAAAACTCAATTTTACTTTCGAAGGATTGAAAGCCGCGCAAACCGCTTACAAACGATTGCTCGAAAGTCTTTATGAACACAAAATCAGTCCGTTGGATACTCCCGACACAGAAATACAAGAGATTAAGCAAAAATTCCTCGACGCCATAAACGATGATCTTAATTTGCCATTGGCTCTCGGAATAGTATGGACCGCGCTCAAAAATCCGCCTTCGCATAGTATTTATGAAATGTGCCTTGACTTCGATAAAGTGATTGCGCTCTCTTTCGATAAAGCCGCGCCCGCAGAAAAGAATGACGTCGAGATAGACGAAGAGACTCGCGCCATTGCGGAAAGACGTTTCGAAGCGCGTAAAAACAAAGACTGGAAACTGTCGGACGAATTGAGAGAAGAACTTAAACAGCGAGGTTACGCCGTCGAGGACAGAAAAGACGGATACGAATTGAAAAAAATATAACCCATAATTACAAAAAAAGAATTCGCAGACACGGGATTTTCGGTTGCGGATTCTTTTTTATGTTATTATTTTAATGTATTTCCCTTGCAAATCGAACAAAGTCGCCTGTTTCGCTCCGACTTTTGCAATGTGTATCCGAGAATAAACAAAATAAGGGACTCCCTTGATTTTATTTACATAATACCCGTTCTGTTCAAAACTCTCCTCGACTTCGCTCGCTTGCCCATCTGTCATATTTTCGGGAGTTACGGCAACATAATATTCCCCGTCGGGCAAAACGAGATTCCCGTTATAAAAAGGAGAACTCGCCTTTCCGTCCTTTATCGCGAGTTTGCAAACATTGAGCAGAGGCTCGAAAAACTTCGATGAAAACAAATCGTTCTCATCGCGGATCCTGCCCTCTCTCAATACAATTCGTCGATCGGCATTGCGACAGACGGCATCGTTTTCCGAAGTAAGATATAATACAGTAGCGCCGAAAAAATGCGTTAACTTAATGATTTCTTCCGATAGTTCGGGCATTTCGCAATCAATGATATACAATCCGTTGTCTCGCATAAAAAGCCGCGCGAGCGCAACTCGTTTTTTTTCGTCATAACTTAAAGACGAAACCTTTTTATTTGTTATTGCCTTTATACCGCAAATTTCCGTTACTTGCGAAAGACGTTCCTTCGGCGCGCTCTGCTTGCGGATTTTGTGGGAATAAACCAAGTTTTTATATACCGTAGAGGCGGTTAAATTCAACTCGCGCGGGAGGAAACCCACTCCCCGCGTTTTGCTCTTCACTTCGGGCGGAACGTTGCCGTCGAACAAAATTTCGCCCTCATAATCGACAAGACCGCAAAAGGCATACGCTATGCTCGTTTTACCGCTTCCGCTCAAACCGCATAGCGATGTAAGCGTTTTGTCCGAGAGCATAAAAGTTGCTTTGTCCACCGCGACAAAATCATCGGAATATTTAACCGTAAGGTTTTTTACTGAAACTCGACTCATAAAATGATTATAGTCTATACCGAAAACAATGTAAAGTGAATACCCTGTATTTTGTTTGCACTTTTCGGAAATTTTTGATATACTGTAAAGGGTATCCGATGGAAAACAATATTATAAAAGAGACAGCACGCAAATATTATCTCAAATCTTACCGCACCAATTTGGTCATAGACCACGGCGACGGTAATTTGTTGTATGACGATAGCGGTAATTTCTATATAGATTTTATCGCAGGCAGAGGTGAAAACATTCTCGGTTATAACGTGCCCGAACTTCATCATGCCATTGAAGAACAGTCAAAGAAATTAATCAATATTTCCGATATGTACTTCAACGATACTCAATCTCAATTGATATCGACATTGCTCGAGGGTACGAGTTTCAAAAAAGTCTTGCTCGTCATGAACGGTTTCGAGGCGCTTTCCGCTTCGATTCAGATGATTCGAAACTATTATCGTTCCAATAAAATAAAAAAGAATGCCATTCTCGTTGTAACGGATTCGATAAAAACTTTGAGTTTGGGCAAATCTTTCGTAGACCAATATTCGGGAACGATGAATATAAAATTTACTCCTCAAAACGATTTCGAGAAATTCAGGCAGAATCTTACCGACGATGTTGGCGCGATTGTTCTGGAAACCATTCAAGTCGAAAACAGTATGAATATGACAAGTTATGACTTTATGCTCAACGCCTATGCCCTTGCAAAATCCAAAGGCGCTTTTATCATTATGAACGAATTAGTCACAGGCGTGGGCAGAACGGGATATATGTTTTCTTATGAACCCACAGGAATACAGCCTGATATTGTCATTATCTCTAAAGGGTTGGGCGCGGGTTTGCCTATAAGCGCAGTACTTGCAACCAAAGCGGCGGCATCTTGCTATAATGCCGAAAACTCTTCTGTCTTTTATACCAATCCTCTCGCTTGCGCCGCAGCCAATGTCGTAATGAGTAAATTGAAAAACGGACTTATGGAAAAAGTCATACAAATCGGAGATTATCTGAAAGCCAAACTTTCCAAATTCAGTAAATATAATTTTATTCTCGATATAAAAGGCAACGGACTCATTATCGGTATAGAACTCTCACATAAACTCAATGCGAAAGAAGTCGTCGGCAGAATGGAAAAGGAAGGCATCCTTATAGGAAACGCAAACAAAAACACTTTGATATTCACTCCGCCCTACACCATAACTCGTCAGGATATAGATTTTATGTGCGAAAAATTGGGCGCTTTCTTTGCCTCGACAAATATTTAACGACGGAACAAAACTATAGAACATAATGAACGACGCCCCGAAAGTATTTGACTCTCGGGGCGCGTTTGTTATAATAATTGATAAATGTTGTCAGATTATTTTCAACTTAAAGCAGGTTTGACGAGCCGCCTGTTGCTCCGCTTCTTTCTTTCGCTTTCCCTTGCCCTTTCCCATTTCGCGACCGTCGAGAAACGCTTTCGCTTCGAACATTCCGTCGTTGGTTGCTTCTGTCGTGTAAAGAAGCTCGCATCTTTTTGTTCTTGATTGCAAATATTCCTGCAAATAAGATTTATAATCCATATTGAAAATATTGTCGGTGGAAATATTGTTGAAAATAAATTTTTTACATTGCTCGAGATCGCTGTCAAGATAGATTGCCGCCACCACCGTTTCGAAAAGATTGCTTCTCGCTTTCACGGAAAGATCGCTCTTTTTCAAGCCTCCCGCTATCTGTAAATATTCTACAAGCCCCAATTTATCAACGGCTTTTGCAAGAGGCAATCGGGAAACCAACTTTGAACGAACAATCGTCATATCTCCTTCTGTTTTAAGATGATCTTGATATAACCTTTCGGCAACAATAAAATTAAGAATACTGTCGCCCAAAAACTCCAACTTTTCATTGTTCTCGCCGCCGTGCTCGTAACTGTAAGTGGAATGAGTAAAAGCCGTCGTAAGCAAACTTTTATCCTTAAATGTATAGTCAATCGATTTTTCGATTCTTATGATTCGATCTCTGTCAAGCATTTTCTACCGCCAAAGAACTCTTGATTTTTCCTATTAAATCGTTCTCAACCATGGCGCAAGCCTGAAAAATCGAGGCGCAAATCGCCGCTTCTTGGGAACCGCCGTGACTTTTGACAATCACTTTTTTTACACCAAGCAAAGGCGCTCCGCCTTTTGCGTTATAATCCATGTCGCTCTTCAATTGAGCAAACGCTTTTTTCATAAACAGCGCGCCTATCTTTGCCGAAGCGCTGTCCATAATCGCGCTCTTCAATTTTTTTATTACCATGGACGCAGTTCCTTCAACGCTCTTCAAAAGTACGTTTCCTATAAAACCGTCGCAAACGAGTACGTCGAAATCTCCGCTTAAAGCGTCTCGGGCTTCCATGTTGCCGACAAAATTCAAGCCCGAATTTTTCAAAAGTTCGAAAGCCTCATGAGTCTGTTTATTGCCCTTTTTATCTTCCACTCCCACCGAAACCAATGCAACACGAGGACTCTTTATGCCGTGAACGCTCTGCATATACGCCGAGCCCATGTGAGCAAAATGCAACAAAAACTCAGGCAAGCAATCCATATTGGCACCGCAATCTATAAGACACGTCCCGCCGCCTTTCAGATTTGGTAAAACGGGAGCAAGCGCAGGTCTTAAAACGCCCTCCAATCTCCCTACGCGCAATACGCCGCCCGCAAGCACGGCGCCCGTACTTCCGGCCGACACGAGAGCCGAAATATCCTCTCTTTGTTTGAGAGCATCCAACGCAACCACCAATGAAGAGTCTCTTTTTGTCTTGACAGCCATTGTGGGCACGTCATCGTTGGTTATAACGGAAGGAGCATCCAAAATCTCCGTTCTTTGCGTATATTGTCCGCCGCAATCTTTCAAAATGTTTTCTATTTCTTCCTTCTTTCCCGTAAGAACCAAATCGAGATCCGCCCTTTTCTTCAAGGCTTCCACCGCGCCCTTGACTATTGCCACAGGCGCATGATCTCCGCCGTAAACATCCAAAACTATTTTCATTCCGTACCTCTTGATTATAAAATTCAAGCCCCGCTTTCGGCGAGGCTTGTGCTTACTCTTCTTTTTCGGCTTTTATTGTGATTTTTTGTACGCCGTCATAATAGCCGCAATGCTTGCAAACTCTGTGATTAAGTTTGGTTTCGTGGCATTGAGGGCATTCACTAATAGAAGGGTTTGATAACTTCCAATTAGCATACCTTGTATTCGTTCTTTGCTTCGAGGTTTTGTGCTTGGGTACTGCCATATTAACACCTCCTATAGAAATTCCTCTTGATCGATTAGCTACATTATTATAAACTAATACAAACAAGATGTCAAACGTTTTTAATTAATTTGTTCGAATTTTTTATTTTTTGTCGGTTGTAATATTAAATACTAAAATAATCGGTCGTAACGACTCCCCCCCCCGGCGTTTTCGGATAAAGAATAACGCAAATAATTCGGAAAGTCACGATATGTCACGTATTTTGAAACATACAAATCGTAACAAAAAAAGAAGTCCCCGAGACTATCCGCTCGGGGCAATGCCGCTATCTCGACGGCAGGTGTAAGCACATTATAAGTTGCTTACCTAATGTTTATTATAGACATTTTTACTTAAAAAGTCAAGGAAATTGAGAAGATTTGGAGTATAGTATGGAAGCGGGTATTTACCGTGGTTTTATAAAAAACGGTAAAAAAAGTAGCGCCCGCAAGAAGCATTATCTTCTCGCATTTGACTTTTTGAAGTCGCGCTACAAAATATAATTATAAATAGAAAAATAAAAAAGTCAAGAAAATTGAAGTAGGAAAGGCTGAGAGAAGTAAAACAATCTTGCTAAATAGGCTATTCCGATTGGTTTTGATATAAATGACGACGCATTGTCGTTCGCGGTTTCAGAGAACTGTAAAAGTTTCTATTCGATTATTTCTTTGATTTTGTCTATCATAAGTTCCGCAGCGACGCGTCCCGCCTCTATGGAAGCCATATTATCTTTGAACAGATAGATGGATCTGTTGCCTTGATCGGGGGTAATAACCAAATCGGCTTGCATGACATTCTCGACGGCATTTTTCCAATCCATGAGAAGATATGAACGCTCTATCATATCTCCTATGTTCCTTAATCCTTTGGAAGGGACAAAGTTATCCCGAGCGGGTCCGAGAGCGTCTACCGCAATCACTATATCCGCTCCTATACTTCTGAGAGCGTTAATGGGGATCCGTTCCAATACTCCTCCGTCCACAAGCAAATCTCCGTTTTTATCGGGGACGGCTCTGTAAATTGCGGGAATGGACATACTTGCGCGCATTGCGGGAATAATCAATCCCGAATCGAAAACCACCAAATTACCGTGAGTTATGTTTGTTGCGGTAATCCTCAAGGGAATTTTAGTCTGTTCGAAAGTACTGTCGCTGATAATATCCTTTACCATTTCCATGGCTCTTTCTCCTTTGAAAAAGCCCGTCTTATCTATCCCGAACCCCAAATCCATAACCGACAACTGAGAAACCTTTACGCTTGCTTCTATCAATCGCTCTGTCGGAGCCCCCAACGCGTAACAGCCGGCTACGAGGGAACCCATAGAACAGCCTGAAATAAAATCAATGGGAATATGATTTTTTTCCAAAACTTCCAATACGCCGATATGACAAAAGCCCCTTGCTCCGCCCGATCCCAACGCAAGACCTATCTTTTTTCTTTCAGACATTCAGATCCCTCCGTAAAGTTTTTCTTTCAAAATTTCCAATAATTTTTTCGTGTTTTCAATGCCGAGGCAAGCGTCCGTAAGAGAATATCCGTTGCCGTTTCCCCTTCCGTCATACAGATAACTCTCTATCATAAAACCTTTTATCCTTTCGTCCCGTATCACGTCACCCATAAGTTCGAGAGAATCGAATTGCTTCATCGCATCTTTGCCGCTGTTTCCGTGATTCAAGTCCACTATCACCGACGGAGACAAGGAATTTGCTTCGAGTCTTTCAAAAGTTCCGATAAGATCTTCTTTCCTTATATTGGCGCGATAGCCCTCTTCGGTATTTATTCCTCTTAAAATCGCATGAACATAGGGATTTCCCGAAGTTCGATACTGCATCCCGTTCATCAAAAGAACATTCGGAGCTTTTATGCTTACGAGCCCTTCCACAAGAGTTTTCAAATTCCCCGATAAGTCGTTTTTCAAACCCACGGGCGTCGAAAGCCCGCTTGCGATTTGCCTGTGAAAAGGATCGGCGGAACACCTTGCTCCCACAACATAATAAGAAACTACGTCATTGAGATAAGAAAAAAGTTCGGTATAAACCATTTCATCTGCGCCCGAAAACCCAAAGTTCTCGATAGTTTTTATGTGCAAACGTCTTGCCGCCGCTATACCCTTAGCATAATTCACGCTTTTACAATCGGGAGAAGCCGTCATGCCGTTATATGAAAAACTAAGGCTTCTTGATTTGGAAGTATATATTCTTGGAATAATCAAAAAATATTTACCGTTATTTTCGGCAATTTCGGCAAGCGCTTCATAATAACGTAAAGCGGCGCTTTCGCTGTCTGCCGAGCATGGACCGATAATAAGCAATCGTCTCGGATCCTTGCCGTCGAGTATGGCTCTTATCGCGCAATCGGTTTCGGATTTGATTTTTGCGGCAGCCTTGCCGAGCGGCATCGCCTCTTTTATTTGTTCGGGATTGGGAATTTCGTATTCTTTTGTAAACATTGTGCTTTATTTCAATTTCAGCTTAAGCGCCTTAAGTTCCTCTCTGTTTTTTCTTACAAGTTCCGCCATTGAGTCGAGATATTCTTCAACTTCGCGGAATATCATATCTATTTGTTTTTTGGTCTTATCGAATATTTCTTCGCAACTTTCGCCTGTCGAAGAGAACAGTTGATCGGATTCTTCTCCGTCACGATATATGTAACGCCCCGTCTTTACCGTATACTCGCCGTGCTTTCCCGCATCTTTTATCGTCTTTTTGGCAATCGCATCGGCATTTGCAAGTATCTCGTTCCGCGCGGAAATTATCTTATCCGCCTCTTTCATTGACGATTCGTAATTTGTTTTGAGCGTATGCAATATCTCGATACATTTATCGAGATCGATCCTGCGCGCAAACAAACCCTGTTTGCTGAGTTCCTCTTCAAGTTGATTGAACAACTCCTCCATTTTGTCCACCCTTGCCGTATATTTGCGTTACCTTTTCAAGTATAGAGTCGGGCACATATCCCGATAAGTCTCCTCCGACCGCCGCTATACTTCGTACCGCGCTGCTGCTTACGTGATTTAATTCGGGTGAAGCCATATAATATACGCCGTCTATACGCCCGTCCTGACTTTTGTAAATTCCGAGTAATTCTTTTTCGTACTCGAAGTCAACGGTGTTTCTGATACCTCTTGCTATGGTAAATACCTTGAGAGCGCGACACAGACTCGGCAAAGACCCCGAAAAACTCAATGTCTTTATACCCGCCTCTTCTTTGAAAGAAAGATTGACAAGCGCCATTCTTTCTCCGATAGACACGGTATTTTTACCCGTCTCTTCGGCAACTGCTACGTATACCGTATCAAAATCACGAGCCGCCCTTATAATTATATCTTTATGCCCCAAAGTTATCGGGTCAAAAGAACCGGCAAAAATACAACTTCTCATTTATTTACTCCTTTGCAAAAAACTTATCGCGGTATTGCCGCATTCTCTTGTATCTATTATAAATCCATTCGGAGGATTTTGCAATTTATTTTCGGATGAGTGCTCGATAAAAATTATTCCGTCCTCGCTTAAAATGTCGTATTTTTGTATAAGTTGAAGAATTTGTTGCTCATAGCCTGCCGCATAAGGCGGATCGCAAAAAATAATATCGAATTTTTTCCCCGATAATTTCTTGAGCGCCACGGTAAAATCGGTA
Source organism: uncultured Clostridia bacterium (assembly GCA_947581755.1). Classification (GTDB taxonomy): domain Bacteria; phylum Bacillota; class Clostridia; order Christensenellales; family Pumilibacteraceae; genus CANPVN01. Next base: position 27,443 of record CANPVN010000002.1, read on the forward strand.
CAATAAACCTCGGCTTCGCCGTTTATGCCCACATGACGAAGATTCTCTCGCACAAGTCGGTACGCATATCTGTCCTTCTCTATGAATATTGCGCGTTTCGCGCCTCTGCTTAGCGCTTCTATTCCCAACGCTCCGCTTCCCGCAAACAGATCCAATATTACAGCTCCCGTCATTTCCGTCTTGGAAAACAAAATATTGAAAACCGTCTCTTTTATCTTGTCCGTTGTGGGACGCGTTGTATTCCCTTCGGGAGAAAACAACGTTTTCCCTTTGTATTTTCCCGCTATTACTCTCATAAATAAATTTTATCCTGTGTAATTATAATATTTAGAATAGCGTCATGAGATTCCACCGGCAGATCTTTTACGAATTGTTCGTCATAAGCAAGCCCGACAGTAAAGGTCTCGTGAGTCGAAAGATATTTGTCATAATATCCTCCGCCGTACCCCATTCGCTTCTTTTCCTCGTTGAAGCCTACAAGCGGAATTATCGATACGGAACAACTCGTCCTTTCTTCTCCCAAACAAGACTCTTCGACGTTCCCAAGCTTGTCCGTACTTAAATTCATAACGGATCTGAGACGGCGCAAAGTCATGTTGCCATCCGATGTATAAGGCGCATAAATCTCCGTTTTATCAAAATACTCCGCAATGAATTTTTTTGTATCGACTTCGCTGTTCATAGATACATAGCAAAAAACGCTCTCGGGTTTTATCTTGTCGATCAAATCCTTTAAGGTCGCATAAATACGCGCGTCCTTCTTCTCTCTGTCTTTGATTTCTCTCCGTATGCCGAGTAATTCCTTTCTGACTTCACTCTTATTCATAAATATTCTCTCCTGACTCTGCCTCTGAACGATGTAAGAATTTCATATACTATTGTTCCGCAATTTTCGGCAAGATCCTCGGCGTCCGATACCTCGCTTATAAAATAAGCCCGATCCCTTTCCGAAACATCGACGCCGCTCACATCCGCCATGCACATGTCCATACATATATTGCCCACTATAGGACAAAGACAACCGTTTATTTCTATGTTTTTCCCTGTATTTCTGCGGTTTATACCATCCGCATATCCCGCTGAAATCGTTGCGACCGTCATATCGCGCTCCGCTTGCGTTCTGCCGTATCCTATATAATCGCCACACTTCAAAGTGTGAATATCGACGACTTCCGAATATGCCTTCGCTATCGGTTTTACTCCCGTATATCCGTAACCGTAGATCGCCAAGCCGCACCTTACCATATCGAACTCGTAATTTTTTCCCAAAGTCAAAAAGTTACTTGCGGCGCAATGTCTTTTTATTCCTCTCGCTTTGAACTCCTCAAACAGCAATTTTTGTTTTACCGCGTTCTCGGTAGTCGGATCAAACAGATGAGTATACACGCTGTCGATTTTTACTCTTTTCGAAACAAGTTGTTCCATTGCGGTTTGCGCCTCGCTCAATGAAAATCCGAGTCTGTTCATGCCCGTGTTGAGTTTTAACGCAACTTGTTTGACTCCGCATTCCGTCGCTCTTTGTATTTGCTTAAAAGACGAAACCGTATAGATAAATTCATCGTTGAAACAATAAGGATCGAATCCTCCGAGAACATATATCGGCTTATGAGTATAGCGACGCAAGATCTCGGCTTCCTTTCCGTTCGCCACCGCAAAACTCGAACAATGAGCCTCGATAAATTTAACGATCTCGAAACCATGCCCGTACGCTTCCGCTTTAACCACGGCGCACATTGGGGTTCCGTCAAGTTTATGCGTGATATAATCAAGATTATCGGACAATATTTTTGTATCTATAACCAAATTCAGCACTGATTTTATCCCCGTTTTCGGAATAATAATTAATATATGAACGGAGAAAATTTATGTGCTTATATGTTTTGTCAATATCTCAGGCAACAATCAAAGGCATTTTCTATATGATTTATTTCCTTGATATCCATTCGTACTTCTATTATATCAAATCTTACATCGCAATCAAAGTATCTGTATTTTGTTATGAATTGAGAAGCAACTTGACTTATTTTTCGCTGCTTGTAAACGGTAACGGCTTCCGAAGGTTCTCCGTATTTGTCGCTCATTCTCGCCTTGACTTCAACAAAAACAAGGCAACCGTCATAAGCGGCAACGATATCTATCTCGCCGATGTTGGTCTTGAAATTTGTCGCGATTATCTCGTACCCCTTTCTTTTCAAATACGCCGCGGCAAGTTGTTCTCCGCTTCCGCCTTTTATTTTATTGTTAAGCATCTCGAAGCCCTTCTTCCGTAAAATTTCTTACAAACAACTTCCTGTGAATGGGCGTCAATCCGAATTTCCTTATCGCCGCTATATGAGCCGAAGTTCCGTAGCCTTTATGCGACGCAAAATTATATTCGGGATAAATTTTATCATAGTCTATCATAATATCATCTCTCGTCACTTTTGCCAATATCGACGCCGCCGCTATATTATAACTCGTGGCGTCGCCTTTGATTATGGACTTGGAATCGTATATCAAATTCAATTTAGACACCGCGTCTATAAGGACAATATCGGGAGGAATCTCCAAAGAATTTATTACCGTTTCCATTCCCAATCTTGTGGCTTGCAAAATGTTTATCTCGTCTATGATTTTATTGTCTATTGCCGTAATTCGATATGCCAACGCTTTTTCTTTGATCTCGGCAAATAACAAACGACGCTTTTTATCGGTAAGTTTTTTACTGTCGTTTATTCCCTCGATAATATTATCCAAAGGCATTATGCAAGCGGCGCAAACGACGGGCCCCGCCAAAGGTCCCCTTCCCGCCTCGTCGCAACCCGCCACTGCGAGATGTAACGCTCTGTCGTAATCGAACATTTCTTTTGTAGTCATTCTAACAATCTTCCAAAATTATTTTCCCGCATTTTCCTTTGCGAAAATCATCCAACAGCGCATTCGCCGCTCTCAATAAATCGGGTTCTCTGCCCTTCAAAAGATAACCTCTTGCCGCGGCGATTGCTTCAAGCGTCGATAAATCGGTTTCGGCAAACTCGGTATTATACCTTATCTGTATGTTTTCGGGTGCAATCGTTCTGAGTTCGGATAAAAAGTCAAGCGCAAGTTCCGTTGTATCCAAAACCTCGTCTTTTATGCTGCCTATATACGCAAGATGCCGCGCCGTGACTTGATCCGTTAACTTCGGATAGAGAGTACCGGGGGTGTCCATCACCTCGAGATAATCTCCGACTCTCACCCATTGTTTTCCTCTTGTGACTCCTGCGCGATTTCCCGTAACCGTTTTCGCGCCTCTCGCAAGGTTATTTATAAGCGTCGATTTCCCGCAATTCGGAACGCCCATTACCATCGCTTTGACGCTGAGTTTAACGCCTTTGCTTCGATATTTTTCAATCTTGTCCTTGCATAATCGCATTATCACGGGAGTCAAAAGTTTGTTTCCCGAGTCCTTGATGCAATTCATTATCAATGCGGCGCGGTTCTCTCCACTCAACGCGTCTACCCATTTTCGCGCCTTATCCGCGGGGACAAGATCCGCCTTATTCAAAATATAAATCACGGGCTTGTTTGCAACGAGTTTTTCAAAATCGGGATTGATGCAACTTCTCGGCGCCCGCGCATCCAATACATAAAGACAACAATCTGCGGATTCCGCTTCTTGAGTCATCATTCTTATTGATTTTGTCATGTGCCCGGGATACCAATTTATATTCGTCATTTCTTCTCCTTGAAAAGCTCGGGGCGCTTCTTCTTCGTTATCGATTCGGACTGCTCTTTTCGCCACTTGGCTATATTTTCGTGATGCCCCGACAAAAGAACCTCGGGTACTTCCATTCCTTTGAAAACCCGAGGTCTCGTATATTGCGGATACTCCAAAAGTCCGTCCGAAAAACTGTCGGAATAAGCGGACTCTCCGTTTCCCAATACTCCGTCAATATATCGCGAAACCGCATCGGTGACTATCATTGCAGGCAATTCTCCGCCCGTCAATATAAAGTCTCCTATCGAGATTTCCTCGTCTATGCAAAGATCCACGACTCGTTGATCTACGCCCTCATAATGCCCGCATAAAAGTATTAAATCTTTGTTTTCCTGTGCCAATTCTCTCGCTTTGTCATTGTTGAAGATCTCTCCCGCGGGGGAAAGAAAAATTCGCCTGCAACAATGATTCGGATCCAATGCTTCGATTGCGTTATAGATGGGTTCGGGCATCATAAGCATGCCGCAACCTCCTCCGAAAGCATAATCGTCGCATTTGAAATGTTTGCGATCGGGAGAATAGTCGCGAATATTTACTATATCGATTTTAAGTTTTCCGTTCTCGGTCGCTCTGCCTATTATACTCTCGTTTAAGGGAGCAAACATCTCGGGAAACAACGTCAATATGCTAATCTTCATAGACTACCACCTGTTCCCATTCCTCGCGCTTAACGGTAAAAATTTTCGAATCTATATCGATAGCGGCGATAATTTTCTTCAAAAAGGGAAAACGCAATACGCCTTTGTCGCTCTCCGCTTCTATGACGTCGGCTGCTCCGAAAGATAAAATTTCCTTTATCTTTCCCAACTCTTCCCCGTCTTGAGTAATGAGTTTACATCCTATAAGATCCGCAATAAAATATTCGTCGTCGTCCAAGTCTATGGCGTTGACTCTGTCCACGCTTACGTATTTGCCCTTAAACGATTCTGCGGCGTTGCGGTCGGTTATACCCGAAAAACGAAGATATACAAATTCTCCCGCATCCCTCATTTGCGCTATTTTATACGGATTGCCGTCTATATAGACTACTTTAAGTCGTCGGTATCTGTCGGGATCTGCGGTTATCTTCTTGATTTTGAGTTCACCGTTAATTCCGTGCGCCCTTACTATCTCGCCTATTTCGATAAATTCTTCCATCGCGTCTCTCCGAAAAAATGAAATAATCCGAAAATAGAGAGAAAATTCTCTCTATTCGGCTGTGTGTTATTTATCCTCTTCCACTATCTCGAGATTGTATTTGATTTCGGATTTTGCGGAAGCAACTTTTAATATGGTTCTGAGCGCCTTTGCGTTACGACCTTGCTTGCCTATTATTTTACCCATATCCGAAGGCGCAACCTTCAGAAAAATCGTGCCGTTCTCTTCCGTAACTTCCACTTGCTCGGGATTGTCTACAAGATTAACGGCAATGTATTTAACAAGTTCTACCATAAAAAATTATTCCTTCTTTTTCTTTTCGACCTTGGTCTTTGCGGGCGCCTTGAAACTTTCGATAATGCCTTCTTTTGCAAGCATTGCCTTTACCGTATCCGTAGGTTGAGCGCCTTTTACAAGCCAATCTTTTACTTTATCGGTATCGAGTTTTATCTCTGCGGGTTCTTTAAGCGGATTGTATGTGCCCACTATATCGATGAATTTTCCGTCTCTCGGCGCGCGAGCGTCCGCAACCACAATACGATAGAAAGGATTTTTCTTATCGCCCATTCTGGTAAGTCTGATTTTTACTGCCATTGTTTTTATTCTCCTTAAAAAGATTTATAATTAAAGTTTTTCCACTGTTATGGACTTGTCTTAAAAGGGCAATCTGAAACGTTTGTTTTTCCCGCCCTTCATCATTTTCATCATATCCTTGGCTTGGTCGAATTGCTTCAAAAGTTTGTTGACGTCCTGTACCGTAGTACCGCTGCCTTTTGCAATTCTTACGCGCCTCGAGGATTTGATGATTTCGGGATGTTCCCTCTCGTACGGAGTCATTGACTGTATTATTGCTTTATAATAAGTCAACCTCTTCTCGTCAAAATCATTTGCGTTTATCCTTTTTCCGTTCATTCCCGGAATCATATTTATAAGATCGTTGATATTTCCCATCTTGGAAATACTTTCGAATTGTATCAAAAAGTCGTTCAAAGTAAAGCGATTTTCCTTTATCCTTTGTTCCATCTTTTTGAGTTCTTCTTCGTTTACGGCATTTTGCGCCTTGTCTATCAAGGTAAGCACGTCGCCCATTCCCAATATTCGGGACGCCATTCTGTCGGGATAGAAAGGTTCGAGATCTTCGAGTTTTTCTCCCACACCGCAAAGTTTTATCGGTTTGCCCGTTACCGCCTTTATAGATAATGCGGCACCGCCTCGCGTATCGCCGTCGAGTTTGGTAAGAATAACTCCCGTAACTTCGAGTCTCTCGTTGAATTTTTGAGCAACCGTTACGGCATCCTGACCTATCATCGCATCTACTGTAAGCAATATCTCAATGGGTTTTACTGCCTTTTTTATATCATCGAGTTCATTCATCAATTCCTCGTTGATATGAAGTCGTCCCGCCGTATCTATGATCACGGTATCGTAGCCTTTGCTTTCGGCATACTTTACCGCTTCCGACGCTGTTTTGTGCGGCTTTTGAGTTCCCTTCTCGAACACCTCGACGCCTGCGCGTTTTCCTACGACTTGCAACTGGTTTATCGCCGCGGGACGATATATGTCGCATGCCGCAAGCATGGGTTTTTTACCTTGCTTTTTGAGCATATATGCAAGTTTACCGCACATGGTAGTCTTGCCCGCGCCTTGAAGTCCCACCATCATTATTACCGTAGGCGGTTTGCTGTCCACTTCGAGTTTGCTGAGAGTTCCGCCCATCAGTTCGATCAAAGACTCGTTGACTATTTTGACTACTTGCTGACCTGGAGTGAGGCTCTTTAATATCTCCTCTCCCACCGCCTTTTCGCTGACTTTGGCAATAAAGTCTTTGACAACGGAAAAACTGACGTCCGCTTCCAAAAGCGCAATGCGAATCTCGCGCATCGCTTGCTTTATTTCGAGTTCGCTCAGTTTTCCGCGCGCTTTTATCTTGCTGAATATGTGATTGAGCCTGTCGCTCAAATTGCCGAATAATGCCATTTATCCTCCTATGGAATCCGCAAGCGCTCTTATCCGTTTTGCCGCAGTCTCGGGCAAATCGCCTTCGTTTTCCAACTTTATCAAAGCGGTTTTCAATTCCGATAATCCGAGTTTTTCCTCGAACTCCTTCAACGAAACTTCCGCCTTGTGTTTCGAATCGCTCACCGCTTGTCTCGAAATACCGAGATTGTTTGCGATCTCGCCCAACGACAAGTCGTAATCATAAAAACTTTTCATAATATCTCGTTGATTTTCAGTGAGAAAATACCCGTAAATATCTATTAATTGTCCGAAGTAAATCTTATCTTCCATAAACAAAGGTGTAAAGCTTTTTTGCTTTACACCTTTATTGTATCCTCTTTTTTATGTTTTGTCAAGTGTTTTACAAGGTAATTTGAGATTTTTATTGGAATCTATTCCGACATGAGAGCCATCGCAAAGTCACGGCTGTTGAAATCTATGAGATCGTCAATGCCTTCTCCCACTCCGACATAGACGACGGGGATCTGCAATTCCTCGGTTATCGCAAGTACTATACCGCCCTTTGCGGTACCGTCGAGTTTGGTGAGAATTATTCCGTCGAGATCCGTTGACTCGTTGAACAGATCCGCCTGACTTACGCCGTTCTGTCCCGTCGTTGCATCTATTACGAGATAATTAAGGAACAGAGCCTCGGGCATTTCTCTCTCGACGACACGAGCTATTTTGTTCAGTTCGTTCATGAGGTTTGCTTTATTATGCAGTCTGCCCGCGGTATCTATCAACAAAACGTCGGTTTTCTTGCTCTTTACCGAGGCTATCGCGTCGTATACTACCGCCGCGGGATCCGCGCCTTCTCCTTGTTTTATGATTCGGACTCCCGCTCTGTCCGCCCATACGGTAAGTTGCTCTGCCGCAGCCGCGCGGAATGTATCGGCAGCCGCTATCGTAACGCTCTTTTTTTCGGCAACGAATTTATGAGCGAGTTTTCCTATCGTAGTGGTTTTTCCTACGCCGTTGACTCCGCTGATCATTATTACAAGCGGATAAGAATATTCGGGTTTTTCGGCGGAATCGAGAATATTCTCGATGATAACCGCAAGTTCGTCACGCACTTTGGAAACGTCCCGTATATGTTTTTCATCCACGACTTCACGCAGGTCTTCCAAAATTCTTTCCGTGGCTTCGCTTCCTATATCGGAGACGATAAGAGTCTCTTCCAACTCGTCATAAAATTCGTCATTCAATACTCCGCCCGTAAACAGTTTGTTAAGTCTGTACGAAATGGTTTCCTTTGTCTTTTTCAGACCTTCTTTGATCTTGGCAAACAATCCCATCAGTTACCTATAGCCTCCTCTTGCGCAATTGCATCGCTTAATTTGACGGATACGATCTTACTTACTCCTTTTTCCTCCATGGTTATACCGTAAAGATTGTCCGCAAGTTCCATAGTGGGTTTTCTGTGAGTGATTACTATAAATTGAGTTTCTTCGCTGAAACGTCTGAGATACTTTGCAAAACGAGTAGCGTTCGCATCATCGAGCGCTGCCTCGATTTCGTCGAGAATACAAAAAGGCATGGGTCTCAATTTCAATATCGCAAAAAGTATTGCGATTGCGGTAAGCGCCCTTTCTCCACCCGAAAGCAACGAAATAGTTTGCAATTTCTTTTGCGGCGGCTGCGCGACTATCTCTATTCCCGCGTCGAGAGGATTTTCGCTGTCAAGAAGCAAAAGATCCGCTTTTCCTCCGTCGAAAAGTTCTTTGAATATTTTGATAAAGTTCTCTCTTATCTTCTGAAATTCCGTATCGAAGCGAGACAACATTTCTTTGCCGAGATCTTTTATTATATTTTGCAAATCGCATTCCGCTTTGCTCAAATCGTCGCGTTCCGTCTCGAGTTCGAGATATTCGGCATAGAAAGTTTTGCTCTGCTCTATCGCGTCTATGTTGATATTGCCCAAAGAATGCATCTGTCGCGATATTCTCGTGATCTCGGTACTTGCCTTTGAGGAATCAAAAGCGTCGTCTTTCATTTCAAGGCACGCAGAATAGTCCATTTGATATTCTTCGGATATTCTTTGTTCCATAGCCTGTATATCCACATCGACTCTTTCCAACTTATATTCTTCCGCACCCTTTGCGTCCGTCAATTTTTGTATATTTTCGACAAGCCCTGCGCGCTCATTATTTATGACAGCCACTTTATCTTGTTGTTTTTGTCTGTAAACATCAAGATTGCGGATGATTTCCTTTATCTCTTTGAGTCGGGAGCCGTCCTTGTCATCCATCAAATCCGCAATCTCGCCTATTTCGGTATCTATAACGTCCGTCTTTTGTTTCAAACTTTGAATTTCCTTGTCGTTCTGTTCGATTGTCGTACGCATGGAAGAGACGCTTGCAAGCAATCTTTCCTTGTCGGCGTCCAAAGATTTAAGGTCGTTTTCCAATGCCGAGATTTTAAGTTTAAGGTCGGTAAGAGTATCGGAAAGAATATTGCGCTGAGAACGCAACTGTTCGAATTCCTGAGTCTTTTGTTCGTTTGTGGTGGTAACGCTTTCCTTCTTCGCCGTGACAGTCTGTTCGAGTTCTCCGACGCTTCCTATATCGTTATCTATTGTTTCTATTCTTTTTTTCGCCGCTTCGTTCTCGGCGGTCTCGGTCTCTATTGTCTTAACGATTTCTTCGAGTTCGCTTTTGCTCTTGAGATAATTTTGTTTAAGTTCTGCTATCCTTATCTTCAAATCGTTGTATTCCGCCGAGGAAGCCGTAAGAGCCGAAGAGCAAGCCGTCTGCTTATCAACCAAACCGTTACGAGATTCCGTCAATGCGGCGATCTCTTTTTCGAGGTCGCCTATGTCTTTATCGAGTTTTTTCAATTCTCTTTCCTGCGAGAAAATATTGGCGCTGTCCGCCTTCTTGCTGCCGCCCGTATAACTTCCTCGGGTAGAGACGATATCCCCTTCCAAAGTGATTATTCTGAAATTATATCCCGTCTCGGATGCAAGACTCACCGCCATATTCATATCGCTTACTATTACAGTGTCTCCGAGTAATCCCGAAATTATATTGTCGAAGGTGTTATCGTAAGTCACGAACTCCGTCGCTTTGCCTATCGCCAACCTTTTGATGGGATCATCGAAACGCGAATCTATGCGGCGAGACTTGAACGAAGAAATCGGCAAAAAGGTCGCTCTGCCGTATCTCTTTGTTTTTATGTAGTCTATCAAGAATTTTACATCATCGGTATCGTCTGTTATAAAGTTTTGCAAACTCGCGCCCAATGCGTTTTCTATCGCCGTCTCGAAACCTTCTTTGACCTCGATAACTTGCGCTACGAGTCCTCTTATATGCTTTTTGACTTCGGGATCCTTTTTCATATCCGCCACGAGATTGCGAACACAGTACGAAAAACTGTCCATTGCGTCGCGCATTTCTCGCATCATTTTCCGACTTCCGTTCTTTGTATGGAGTTCGGTTTGCGCCTTATCGAGTTTAACCGCTATCTTGGCAATCTCTCCCGACAAAGAGGAATTTTCGTTTTCGGAATTATCTATATCGTTATGTAAAACTTCGAGCCTTTCTTCAAGTTTTGTTATTTCTTTCTCGGTGTCGCCGAGAGCGTTGCGTTTCTCGTCTATGCCCGTACTTAAACCGATGATTTTTGCCGATAAACTTTCGGATCTTTCTTTTAACGCTTCTCGTTCAGCCAAAAGTCTGCTCATATTGGCTTTTATATCGGCAAGTCTGTCGGCGGCGTCAAGTACCGCAAAATAGTTTGCCTGAACTTCGTCTTCGCCTGCGGTGAGCTTGTCCGCGATGGCAAGATATTCGTCGGTCTTTTCCTCCAAAAGTTTGTTGGTCTCGGACAACTCGTTGGTCTTTTCGAGTTTGATCTTTTCTCCGTTTTCTATAAAAGTCTCGGCGGACAATATGTCGTTTTTCAATTTCTCATTGGTTTTGGACAATTCTTCCGAGTTGCGAATAAAGGACTGTTTGCGTTCATTGAGCACCTTTATGTCGCCTGCATTCCTTTCGAGATTTACCGACAAATGCAGATGCTCTTCCCTCAGCCCTTCGAGTTTTTTATCCAAAGAAGCGATCTCCGCGGTTATGGTATCGTATTCCTCATTCGCGCGATTGTATTCGTCCTGACGATGATTAAATTCATCCGTGATAGAATCCAACCTTTCCTTTATCGCGCGTTTTGCTTCGCTGGCGGTATCGTATTGATAAATATAACTGTTTATCTCGTAATATTTGAGATTTTCCCGCAACGCGAGCCATTTTCGGGCGGTCTCCGCCTGCTTCGTCAAAGGCTCTAGTATTTTCGATTTTTCGGTAAGAATGTCGTTAATACGCGTCAAATTATCTTGGGTGCGGGCAAGTTTGCGCTCCGCTTCGAGTTTTCTGACCTTGAATTTGGATATTCCCGCCGCCTCTTCGAAAATGGCGCGTCTGTCCTCGGGCTTTGCGCTCAACAACTCGTCGATACGCCCCTGTCCTATTATGGAATAGCCCTCTCTGCCCATTCCGCCGTCGCGCAATAATTCCGCCACGTCTTTCAGTCTGCACGGATTTTTATTTATGGCATATTCGCTCTCGCCCGATCTGTAGAGTTTTCGGGAAATAACAACTTCATCATAATCGAGATTGGGAAACAACTGTTTGTTCTTGTTATCGAAATATAATTGTACTTCGCAAAAAGACAGCGACTTTCTTTTTTCGGTACCCGAAAATATGACGTCCTGCATTTTCGTTCCGCGCAATAATTTTGCGGATTGTTCGCCCAATACCCAACGAACGCTATCGGCAACATTGCTTTTTCCGCAACCGTTAGGTCCGACTATTGCGGTAATACCCGAATCGAACTTTACTTCGAGTTTGTCGGCAAAAGATTTAAAGCCGTAAACTTCCAATTTTTTGAATTTCAATATAAGTATCCTCGGATTTGTTTTTTTATTCAAACAAAAGTATTCTGTATATATTATAACAAATATTATCTGCTTTTGGCAAGGAAAATTTACCTTGTGCCACTCTAAACTTATCGACGGGCTTAAAAAAATAAGCGACAGAGTTATTCCAAACCGACGCCGCTTATTGCTTACAACATATTATGCTCTTTAATTATGTGTGTTCTTGTATTTTTCTTCGCTCTTTATGCGATAGATCTCATCGGTGGCAAGAGAAAGTTTTGTTATGCAATCTTTCACCGTCTTGGGATACAACCAATAACTTTCGGTATTAGTGGAAATATCTATCACATCGCCTTTTCCTTTATAGTTATATTCAATATGAAGTCCATCGGTATCTATACCGTCCCATGTCTCGACCGTCTTTTCTCCGTAAGCATAACACTCGAGACGGAAACCGTCAATGGAATGAACAAATTTTCCCATACCGTGATGATAAAAGCCCTTCGCGTTGGGTAAAGTATCGACTTCGACTTCATCCTCGAAATAATAATTGCCCGAGGCGATTTCTTTTGCGACTTCCGCCTTCTCCCAAGAAAACCAATCGGGAATGTGGGAAAATTCCGTTTCACCGTTTACCGCGCAAAGTTCGCCGTACTCGGTCATGAACCACTTTTTACCGCAATGATCGCATCTTAAAAGCGCGCCCGACGACGACATTCGGTGTTCCTCTCCGCAATGAGGGCATTTATACAACAACTTATTGAGTCCTTCCGCTCTGTCTTGCAGATCTATTATTATATTATTGTCTTTCTGATATTTGAAATCATCATAAAGAAAAGCCGCGTCAAAACGCCTTTGCAGTTCTTCTTCGGGTAAATTCATTACTTCGGTTTTTGTGGCAATAAGCTTGACTTCTGCGCAAAGAGGTACTTTGGGAAGAGCTTTGAAATTGATTTCCGAAACGGAACGCTTTGCCCATTGAGGTTGCGCTATATAATTTCCCTTGAATATAACCACGACAAGAGGAACTTTCAAAAATTTGGCAAGTTTACCTGCGGTAGGCGGATAATACGATGTGGTTCCGTCCAAAGAAAACTTCGCTTCGGGATAAAGCACCATGCAATGATTGCGATAATTCTCAACCGCATACTTCATATTTTTAAGCAAACTTACGTCTTTTATGAATTTGCGCTTGCCTATGATACCGAGTTGTCTCATAAGCAACTCACCGTGATCCTTGATTGCGTCCAACGCCGATACATAATTTACGCTGAAAGGACTCAATGCCTTTACCATAAACGCCATATCGATATACGAATGGTGATTGGAAAGAACCAAAAACGGAGGTCTTAATCCCTCGATAGACATCTTATCTATTGTAATAGGGAATTTCCTTAACTTGAAATTAGCAACCATTTTGGTTATGGGTTTAAGAATCGGATTGCATCTCTTTACTCTTTTCGTAAAGTCAAAACGTTTCACTTTATCCTTCGGGATTTGTGTCATTCTTTTATTCTCAACTCCTATTGAAAATATTATACTTTTTATCGGATACAAAGTCAAGTATATACAGAAAAACGACGGATTTTATCCGCCGTCTGTTTCAAAAAAACTGTGCATCCATCTTCGATGACGCAAACCGAACCGTTTCCCCGTCGGTTACCTCTCCCGAAGCTACCTTGTGGCACATACCATGGTCTCCTTAGTGCTGCTGCGGTCAAGCTCTGACACGGTTCAAAGTATGATATTGCACAAGACCCCGATGTCATCGGCACCTAACGGATACAGACGTCCCATAAACGAAACCTCGGATGGCATTCTGCCCTACTATAGCGGATTGTAGGTTACAGGGCACCGCTGGCTCCCCGCATAGCACAGTTATTATATTATAGCGCAATTTTTTTAGTTTGGCAAGCGTTTTACTGCTTTTTCAATACAATACTCTTGCCGAAAAATTTATGAGTTACCGTTACCGTTCTTTTTTCGGCGTTGTATTTTGCCGTTTTTTCCAAAGGAAAAGCCGAATTCGAAGATGAGAAAGAAATCTTTCCGTCCTCGGTTATCGTATAACTACCCGAAAAAAGTTCGGTTTCGCCTTTATCCTGTTTCAACGAGACGGTAAAATTATCGCCTTTAAGCGACAACTTTACGGAAACAGAAGAGTTTATCAATTCCGTCGTTCCCGAATATGTTCCCTTTTCGGAATCGCTATTTACGCATCCAAAGCAAAAAAGCACCGAAAAACATAATATTATGCATAACAGCGAAGTCTTTTTATTTATTGATTTCATTTTCGAGATATTTTACAAGATCGCCGACTTTGGTAAGTTTATCCACCATGTCGTCGGGAATCGTAATATGATATTCGTCTTCGAGATTAAACAACATCTCTACAACGACCAAAGAATCCGCGTTCAAGTCCTTTCTTATGTCGGTTTCGGGAGTGATCTTGGCTTTGTCTACATTGAGATATTCGCTGAGTAAATTGGCTACCTTTTCAAACATTTTTGTATTCTCCTGTAATTATTGTCTCTAATATTTTAGCATTATATTTTACGTATGTCAAATCTATATTATCTCTTATCGGCACAAATTGTATAATATTACATATATTAATAGCGACAGTCCTTTTTTTGCATTTACATACTTAATCGTATGAATCTATTTTCCAAAAGGAGAACGGCTATGCAAGAACGTATGAGACTGCCTAAAGCAAAATTCGAACTTCTTGATTGTTTCAAACGCCCCATTATGTGCGTCGTTACCGATAACAACGGCGAAGCGATCATCGAAAACCTTCCTCTCGGCACATACTTTTTGAGAGAAACGGAAGCGCCTATGGGCTACGAAAAAAATTGCGATCTCGTTCAAATCGTAATCGACGAACAAAACTCTTTCGGCTGCGTCGAGTTCGTCAACCGAAAAAAGAAAGGCGCGATAAAAATCATAAAACTCGGTTTGAATTGCTGAAGTGTGCAAAGAACAGATGCGCTTTTTTGCATCTGTTCTTTGTTATATCCTCTTGATTTTTCCTGCGGTAAGATAATATGAATTAATATTATAGTCGTCTATACGACTCCAATCGACAGGTTGCTCTCCTATCGACTTCAAAAATTCGTTAACTTTGGAAAAAGGTTTGGAACCGAAAAATCCCCGATATGCCGACAACGGACTCGGATGCGGAGAGGAAACTATAAAATGCCTCGAATCGATAAGAAGCTTTTTGGAATTGGCTCCGCTCCCCCACAATATAAAAGCAATAGGTTTTTTCCTTAAATTCAACGCGCGGAACACGGCGTCGGTAAATTCTTTCCAGCCGAGTTCGGCATGAGAATAAGCGACTCCCGAACGAACAGTCAAAACAGTGTTCAAAAGTAAAACGCCTTGTTTCGCCCAACCGATAAGCGTACCTTTACAGTCGGGCTTTATACCCAAATCATTTTCGAGTTCTTTGAAAATATTTTCCAAAGAAGGCGGAAAGCGTACGCCTTCCTGAACGGCAAACGCCATACCGTTTGCCTGTCCTTGCTCGTGATAAGGGTCTTGTCCCAAAATAACAACTCGCGTATCGGCATAACTTACCGTTTTAAGCGCCGAAAATATCAAAGGTTTGGGCGGATAACAAGTATGCTCGAGATACTCTTTTCCGACTTTTTCCTTCAATGCCGAAAAATAAGGTTTTTGATACTCTTCGCTTAAAATCTCGTCCCAATCGTTTCCTATTATATTCATAGATAATATTATACAATATTTGCCGTAATAAATCAAGTTCTGACGCGCAATACTTTTATTAGCTCGATAAGAGCCTTACAAAAGAAAAACATAAGAAAAGGGTTGGACGTTTTTGCGTTCGACCCTTTGCTTATCTAAATGGTATTTACTGCGTTTAGCATCATTTCGGCTAAATTTTGATCCGATAAATAATAAAAGGAAATTTTTCCTTGCTTGCGATAATCCACCGCGCCTATGCCCCTTAGCAGCCGCAATTGGTGCGAAACCGTCGTTTGGTTGAGATTCAGTAATGTACATAAATCACTTACGCACATGCTCGAAACCGACAATGCGGTTATGAGTTTTATTCTCGTTTCATCGCTTAAAGCAGTAAAATATGACGCAATTTTTCTGAGCATGGTATGAGTGGGCATGCACTCCTCTACCATCTGCTGCGTTCGTCTGTCTATCAATAAATCTTGCATACCCGTATTTTAACATAGTATCAAATGCCGCTTTTGTAGCATATATTATAAAAAAAGCGTTTATTGTCGAAACGGGAGGAGATGTTTTGGACAGAGAGGAAATATTCAGACTGCTTATGATAATTCTGCTGCTAAGCAATAATGCCGATTTCGGCTCCGATAACGATAACGGAAATTGTTGTCACAATAACTCTTACATAGGCAATATCAATATGGTGATCATTATCCTTTTATTGATCAACAGTAATTTCGAGAACGGCTCTACGGAAGATAACAACGACTCCGCAAGTTTTTGACAGAGAAATATATCCTTAAAATGCTCGAAAACAGCGACATAAATAATTTGCCGCTGTTTTTTTTAATTTAATTTTAATTTTTACCTGTTATAATCTCAGTCGATAGTTTGAAAAATTCTCTTATCGGGAGGAAAAATCAATGAAAAAAAGATCGGTTATAATTGTTGTTATATTGCTTTGCGTTCTCGCGTTGTTCGGTTGCGGAAGCAAAAACGAAACTTCTTTTTATCCCGACAGGCAACCTTCATTTGATTCCGATTACAGCATTACTTCTGCGGAAAGAAAAGTTGTTTACAATGTGGATCTCGAGTATGCCGTCGAAGATATAAACAAGGCTTTCGATGAGATAAAAGCAAAGTTGAATGTCGATGAATGGTCGGAATTTGAAAACATTTCCGAAAGTTATGCGAGCCTTCGTTTGAGAATTGCTTCCGCGCGTTTGGATGATTTTATCGCTTCGCTCTCCTCTGTGGGAACTCGGACAAGATACAATAAGACTGCTTTTGATATTACGGGTTCTTACGAAGATACAAATGCCAAAATCCAATCCTTACAATCCACTCTCGAAAAACTCGAAGCATTGAAAAAAGAGGCGGCAAACAATATCGACGAATTGATACGCATTGAAAATTATATAAGCCAAACCGAAAGCGAATTGAAAGAATATCAAAAACAACTCAGCAGTTATAATTCGCAGATCGATTACAGTTATGTCAATATTTATCTTTCGGAAGAAAAAACAATACAGAATAAAAGTTTCGGCTCGGAAATAGGCAACGCTTTCAAGAACGGTTGGAACGGTTTCATAACTTTCGTCAAATATATTTTCATAGGATTATGCTATATCTTTGTGTTTTTCTCTATTCCCGCCGTTATTGTAGGCATAATTCTTATTACCGTCTTTACCGTCAGAAAGAAAAGACGAAACGCCGTAAATAAAAAAGACGAAACGCCTAAGACATAAGGTTGGATTGATTATAACAATCCCTTCAGTCTCGTCGCAACACGACATTATGAGTCGCTTTCGGCAGCGTGACGCTGCACCCAAAATCGCGAGTTGCTTGAATTTTAATTTAAGCGTGGTTTCCGCATTTGAAAGTAATGTGTACTCTTATATTGTTTTTTGTTTTGCGGCAAAAGTATCCTCTTTAGGTCGGTTGCTCCTCTTTCGTCAAAAAGGTAAACTTTTTGACGAGGTAAGAAAAAGGTTAGATTGATTGCTGCCGGCTCCCCTTAGTGGCAAAGCCACCAAAGGGAGCCAAGGAGTGCGGGTTCAAAGGGAACCTTTGCAGTGAAAAACAACTTGATATAAACTGTTTCTTATTATAAAGTAAAACAGCGGGGATTTGATTCCTCGCTGTCTCTTGATTCCTTATGAAATAAAGCCAAAAACTTACATTCTTTCGGGGGCGTTGATAAGAAGTAATTTCAATCCGTTATACAATGTGTTGCAGACGCACTCGGTAAGGAAAAGTCGGGCGTCCGAGATGCGAGATTCCTCGCCCGAAATTCTGTTATTAAGGTAAAATCTGTTGAATGACTGCGCCAAATCTATAAGATATTTGGAGATACAACTCGGTTCGTATTTGAGAGCGGCAGTCTCGACTGTCTCGTCGAAAGCCGACAAGAGCATAACGACCTCGAAAGAATAGGGATCCGAAAGTACAGAAAAATCTATATTATTTCCCGAATACTGTATTTTGGAAAGCAACGAACAGCATCTTGCGTGCGTGTACTGCAAATAAGGCGCGGTCTCGCCGTCAAAATTGAGCGCTTTCTCGAAAGAAAACACCATATCCTTTATTCTCGCATTGGTCAAGGCTCCGAATACGACTGCGCCGATACCGACGTCTCGCGCCGTCTGCTCTTTCGCTTCCAAGTCGGGATTTTTCTTGTCTATTATTTCATACGCTTGTTTTATCGAAGTATTGAGAACGTCTTCCAAAAGCACGACATTTCCCGTTCTTGTAGAGAGAGAACCGCCGTTTTCGAGACTCACCATACCGAAAGCCACGTGCTTGCAACGCTTAGCCCAATCATAGCCCATAAGTTCCAATACTTTGAACACTTGCTTGAAATGCAGATCCTGTTGATAAGCCACTACATATAAGCATTGATCGAAATCATAAGTATTGTGACGGTAAACAGCCGCGGCAAGGTCTCGCGTCGCATAAAGAGAGGCTCCGTCGGAACGCAATATCAGACAAGGAGGCATCCCATACTCAGAGAGATCCACTATCTGCGCGCCGTCGCTTTCGACAAGCAATCCTTTGGCTTTAAGGTCATCTATTATGGGTTGCATCTTGTCGTTATAAAAACTCTCGCCGTTGTAACTGTCAAAGGTAATGCCGAGCATCTTGTAAATTTTATCCACTTCTCGGAGAGTAATCTTTTTGAATGATTCGAAAATGGAAAGAGCCGTTGCGTCTCCGTCCTCTATCTTTTTGAACCAAAATCTGCCCTCGTCGTTGAGTTTTTCGTCCTTTTCGGCTTCGGAATGGAACCTTACATACAACTTGGACAATTCAGCCATCGTAAGGTCGTCGGCTTTCTTGCCCTCTCCCCACTTCAAATAGGCGCAAATAAGTTTTCCGAACTGCGTGCCCCAATCGCCGAGATGATTTATACCCACGGTCTTGTATCCGAGAAAAGAAAAAATCCTGTATAAGGAACCGCCTATTACCGTCGTCAATAAATGCCCTATATGAAAAGGTTTTGCAATATTCACCGAAGAGTAATCGATACATACCGTTTTGCCGTTACTCTCCTTTGCTTTCCATTCTCTTCCGCGTTCTTTGACACAAGGTAAAACGGTACTTGCCGCAAATCCGTGATTTATCTTAAAGTTGATATAACCGTTTACCGCGGAGATCTCGTCCAGCCACTCGGGTTTGTTTTGTTCGAGTTTTTTTACCGACTCGTTCGCTATCACGACGGGACTCAAACGCAACTGCTTTGCCAACTTAAAACAAGGCAAACTGAAATCGCCGAGATTTTTTTCGGCACATACGGTCAAATTCTCGTCTATAAATTCTTGGGATATATCTATATTTTTCAGAAGTTCAGCCAATAATTCTTTGAAATTCATATATACCTCTATACGTTAAATCTGAAAAGTACAACGTCTCCGTCTTGCACCACATAGTCCTTTCCTTCGCTTCGTACCTTTCCTTTCTCTTTGGCGGCATTGAAACTGCCGCACGCTATCAACTCATCATAAGATACAACTTCGGCTCTTATAAAGCCGCGTTCAAAGTCGCTGTGTATCTTGCCCGCCGCTTGAGGCGCTTTCGTTCCCCGCTCTATCGTCCAGGCGCGTACTTCTTTTTCTCCCGCAGTCAAATAACTGATGAGTCCCAATATATTATATCCCGCCTTTATCATTCTTTTGAGTCCGCTGTCTCCGAGTCCCAATTCGTCTATGAACATCTGTCGCTCTTCGGGTGGAAGTTGAACGATTTCGGCTTCTACCTTCGCGCAAATCTCTATGACTTCGGCATTTTCGACCTTTGCCGCTTCTTTTACTGCGTCCACGTATTTGTTGCTCTTTCCTATATCGTTTTCGGAAATGTTGGCGCAATAAATTATTGGCTTACTCGTCAAAAGGAAAAACTCGTTCACCGTCTCTTTTTCTTTCTCGGTAAGTTGCATCGTCCTTACGGGTAAACCCTTTTTCAAATGCTCGTCTATGCGTGAAAGCAAATCCGCCTCGTCGATATATTTCTTTTCACCGACTTTAAGATATTTTTGCGCCTTTTCGAGTCTCTTTGTCACGCTGTCCATATCGGCAAATATCAATTCGAGATTTATTATCTCCATATCGCGTTTGGGATCGACACTGCCCTCGACGTGAGTGATATTGCTGTCCTCGAAACAGCGAACCACTTCGGCTATGGCATCCACCTCTCTTATATGAGAGAGAAACTTATTTCCGAGTCCCTCGCCTTCCGACGCTCCCTTTACAAGTCCCGCAATATCCACAAATTCTATGACAGCGGGCGTGATTTTCTTGGGATTGTAAATTTCGGCAAGCCTATCCAATCGCTCGTCGGGAACATTTACTATTCCCACATTGGGTTCTATTGTACAAAAAGGATAATTTGCGCATTCTGCGCCCGCCTCTGTTATTGCGTTGAACAATGTGCTTTTTCCTACGTTGGGAAGTCCGACAACTCCTATTTTCATAAATTAACCTCTTGATCTTTTTGTCCCCTTTATTATATAACAAAACCTCGCATTTGGCAACCAAATGCGAGGTACTCTCCGCCTTTTTAGAGCGTTTTAGTCATTGTTCCATTTCTCTACCAAAGACTTTAATCTTTCCTGATACAAATTCTGGTGAATCATAAGCTCGGTCTCTTTGCTCATGAGTTCTCTTCTCAACTCGTCAACGTCGCTCTGTAAAGTAAACATAGTGTCAAACTTACCCTTAAGCGCGTCATACGCTTCCTGATAACTCGAATATGTCTTGTCTCCGTCATCTATAGTAACTATCGGATTTGTATTGTCCTTACGGTCGGGGCTTACGTTATCGGCGGTATTATTCATAGAGTCTTTTTTATCCGTCGTATAACCTCTGTTTGCGGAATTTCTTCTGTTTGTACCGTTATTATTTGCATTACCGCTGTTTGTGTTGCCGTCGGTACTGCTTCCGTTGGTATTATTACGATCGTTATCGGTCATATAAATACCCTTTCGAGAACTGTCGGAATCGTTTACGGTATTATTCGAGGAGTTATTCGTGTTGCCGTTGTAATCGGAAACGGTACTTCCGTTACGTCGTCCATAATAAGGAATGGGCGTGGGAACGTCTGTGATCGTATTTTCCTTTCCGACTTCGTAAACCGAATCCACATATTCGGGCATACGAGGGTCAACGGGAACTTCAACCTCGATACAGTATCTTTGCATTTCGGGCACGGATACTTGGGTCTGAACTGTCGCCGCCTGTGTATTGAACATCAACGGCAATAAGAGTAGAACTGTTTTTAACATTTTTTTACATCTCCTTTTGTCTTTAGTATAGTTATTCCGAGAGGATTTTATTTACAAATAAAAAAATCCCGCAACTTTTTTTCAAGTTACGGGATCAAACATTCAAATGTATTATTTATTTGATAAGCGATCTGATTGCCGATGCGGCAACATCGCCCGATTCGGGATTGTATATTATAAGCGAAACCAAGAACAATACCGTCAAAACCAAAATAACTATCGAACCGATCACTGTCAATTTCTTCATAAGTCCTTCGATCGTGTGCGACTTGTTCTTGCTGTAGTAAGTCTCGGATTGTCCCGATATAGCGCCCATTCCCGAACTGTTGCTCGGTTGAATGAGTACCACGATAACCAACATAATGGACAATAAAACTATAAGAATCATCATTACAAGTCTTATAATAGGGAAGGAATTGGCAACCCAATTCGGTACCGTTGCCCCGAATATTAAATCTGCGATATAATTATTCACCTTATTTAACCTCTCTTGCTAAACTAACTGAATTATTATAGCATAGAAATTTCAATAAGGCAAGCGTTTTTAGCAAATTTTAGTATTTTTGCAAACTTTCGCCTATCAGTCGTCCCGCAATCCTCAAAGTAGTCAGATTTGCATCCGAAACAGGCGTGTCGGAAGCAACAAATATCCCTCCGAAACAATCGTCGGAGCCCATAACGGGCGCAAACGCCAAATACATAAATCCCGTATCCGATAACTTAAAGCCCTCGTTCTCGTTGTCGATAAGTCCGTTATATGTACGCCTGTCCTTTAACATCTTTGTGAGCGCATGAGGAAGTTCTCGGTCGATAAAGGCGTTTTTCCCCGTCCCTTGCGCCACTATGAATTTGTTCAAATCCGAAACCGCCGCAAGACAATTAAATTCTATATTTATGTTTTCCACGGCGGATACGGCGGCATTACGCAACTCGGAGCCCGAGTCAACCTTACTTATAATTATATCTCCGTTTTCCATTGCCGTGATCTCCAACGGATCTCCTATATTTATTCTGTGCGTCTTTCTGTACTCTCTCGGGATAACTATCCTGCCGAGTTCATCCAAACGACGTACTATTCCCATTGTTTTCAAAATTTATATCCTCCTTATTACACTATTAGTTTGTCGGAAAATGTTATAATATATACAATTTGTTGACAAATTTTAAGTAAAAACATATAATTATTTCTATATGAATAATGCAAAATTTTATCTGTATACTTCCGAGAATGGCGAAGAAAAATATTCAATGATCTCGGACTGCGAACTGACGCGTCTCGGAGATTCGGTTTCGATGTATATTTCCGAACCCGAAGGGAATTTTATTATCGGCATCTCCGAAGGCATAATAACTCTTACCCGAACAGGCGAACATAATTACACTCTCGTACTCGAAGAAGGCGTTACTCGCCCTTTTGCCATAAAAACTCAATATGGTGTAATCAATGCCAACCTCATGCCGCACAGAGTAATTATAAAAGATCATACCGACGAAATAAAAGTATATCTCAAATATCAGATCTGTTTCGCCGATTCCGCAGTGGTATCGAATATAGTCAAAATAAAGTGCATTATCAATAAGGAGGAAAAATGATAATAGAATATTTGGGACACAGTTGTTTCCTTGTTACAACTGTCGGAAAAAAGTTTTTATTCGACCCTTTCGACCCGAAAATGGTAGGACTGCCGCTCAAAAAGCAAAAATGCGATTATTGCCTCACAAGCCATGGACACGCCGACCACAATTATTTTTCGGCGGCTGCGGGAGCGCGTCTAATCGATATTCCTCAAAATATCACCGAAAAAGATTTCTCCGTTACCGCTTACTCCACCTTTCATGATGACTGCAAAGGACTCAAAAGAGGAAAAGACATCGTTTTCAAACTTGAAAGCGAAAATTTTTCCTTTGTCCACTTCGGAGATATAGGCTTTTTGGATTATTCTTTGATAAGACACTTGAAAAATGTAGATGCGATTGCCATTCCCGTGGGCGGTAATTACACGATAGACGGCGAGACAGCCGCGGAATATATACGGGAAATCAATCCAAAAGCGGTTTTTCCCATGCATTATAAAGTCAACGGCTGTAAAATAGATATATCTCCTATCGACGGTTTTTTGCAAAAAGTTGCGGATTTGGAAACGATAAATATTTCCGCATTTGACTCCTCTGCATTTAAGCCAACCGACAGACCCGTTATTTTCATACCGAAAAACATAATGATGAAATAAAAACTCAAAGAACAGGCGGATTTTACGGAAAGTCGGTCAAATCAAAAAAAGCCGACAATGCAAAAAACGACGCCTCTCCCTTAAAAAATATATTACGGTAAAATCAATTATAGAACAAAAATTCGCCCTGATCGTGACTGCAAAAACTGCCGAGTTTTGCGCACCTTTGGCAAACGGTGGTTCCGCAAATCGAACAGTGCATCGCTTGTGACTTTTCTATTCTTTCTCCGCAAATTGCGCATTTCATAAACCAAGTATAAGCAAAATATAAAAAAAATATGCGTCTCGGAATGTCCCTATGACGCATATATTTTATTTTACGGATTTGATTTTAAGATTGACTATCAGAACATTTATATCGGCGGGATTTACTCCGCTTATTCTGCTTGCTTGCCCTATGGTCAAGGGCTTTATTTTATTCAATTTTTCCGCCGCCTCGTATCTCAATCCCTTTATGGAAAAATAGTCCATATCGGGCTCCAGACGCATAACGGCAAGCCGCGCGTTCTCTCTGCGGGTGCGTTCCTCTCTTATGAGATAGCCCTCGTATTTGACCTCGGTGAACAATCTATGCAAAACGCTTTGGGGAATAGCACCGAAAATATCGCAATGCTTTGTAAAATTGTCCGTGTTTACCGCCGTCCTCTTTATGATTTCTTTTACGCTCATCGCGGCATTGACATTTTCTCCTATTTCATTGAGCCATTCGAGTTGAGCGGGAGGAATAATACAGTCGAGTTTTTTTCTCGCTTCCTCTTCGGTTTTTACCGATCGTTTGAATTTTCGCCACCTTCGATCATCGACAAGCCCGATCTTACGCCCTATCGGCGTCAATCTGAGGTCGGCATTGTCTTGTCTTAACAACAAGCGAAACTCCGCTCTGCTTGTAAGCATTCTGTAAGGTTCGTCTGCGCCTTTTGTTACCAAATCATCTATCAAAACGCCTATATAACTGTTTTCACGCGACAATATCAAAGGGTCTTTACCTTCCAATGCCAGCGCGGCGTTGATACCTGCGACAAGCCCTTGCGCGGCAGCCTCTTCATAACCGCTCGTGCCCACAATTTGCCCCGCAAAATACAAGCCGTCTATCTTTTTATGCATGAGTGTGGGAAACAACTCTGTGGAATCTATACAATCATACTCTATCGCATAAGCGTCGCGCATAATCTGTACGTTTTCAAACCCTTTGATAGTTCTGTAAAGCGCATATTGCACCGATGCGGGAAGAGAAGTGGAAATCCCTTGCACATACATCTCTTTGGTGTCGAGTCCTTCGTGCTCCAAAAAGAATTGGTGGCGTTCTTTGTCCGCAAAGCGTACTATCTTATCCTCTATAGAGGGACAATATCTCGCGCCAACACCGCTTATAAGTCCCAATCTCCTTGCCGTCAAGTCGAGATTTTCTTCTATAACTTTGTGAGTCACGGGATTTGTATAGCCGAGATAGCAGTCCTGTCGCTTGCTGTCGACCTTGTTGCTCAGAGCGCTGAAAGAATATATATTGTCCTCTCCGTACTGAATTTCCAATTCATTGAGATTAACGCTGTCCTTGTGTATTCTCGCGGGGGTGCCCGTTTTGAAGCGTCTTAAACGGATATTGTTCTTTTCGAGGCTGTCGGACAGCGAATTTGCCGAAGGAAACCCGTTAGGTCCCGTCTCGACGACGCTCTTTCCCGTTATGACATGAGATTTCAAATAAACTCCGCAAGCCAAAATTACTTTTGGCGCATAATAAGTCAACTGTCTTGTCCTTACTCCGCATATTTTGTCGGACTCTACGATAAGTTCCGTCGCTTCTCCTTGTCTGAGAAAAATATTGGGTTGATTTTCCAACAAGGATTTCATGTAAGTATGGTAGCGTTGCTTGTCCACTTGCGCGCGTAAAGACTGTACCGCGGGACCCTTGCCCGAGTTAAGCATTCTGAGTTGAGTAAGAGTCTTATCCGCCGCAATGCCCATACAGCCGCCGAGAGCGTCTATTTCTCGCACAAGATGCCCTTTTGCCGTACCGCCTATGCTTGGATTGCAAGCCAAAAATCCCACGTTGTCGAGACTTACCGAAAGCATGAGCGTACGATGACCCTTTCTTGCAAGAGCCATTCCCGCCTCGATACCTGCGTGTCCTACTCCGACGACTATGGCGTCATAATAAAAATCCGTTGTGTTAACTTTTTCGTCCATAAAAAATATCCAATCAACGGTAATTATATATAATTTTGCCAAACTTAGTCAACTGTATTTTGCCTTATTTTGATTGATTTTTCTTTTTACTTGTGATATAATTTTAAGAAGGAGGTTATTATGAGCGAAAAAGCCAAAATGATAAAAATAATTACCGTTTCTGCCGTTATTTTTCTTGTTTTACTTGTATGCTCTTTGATCATCAACCTCGTGCAATTATCAAGACTTAAGAGCAAAGAAGCGCAATTACAAGCGCAAATAGAAGAATTTAACCGACAAATAAACGATAATCAGGCAATAATAGATTATCTCGATTCCGATGAGGCTATCGAAAGATATGCTCGGGAATATTTGAATATGCAAAATAAAAACGATAATACCTTTACAGGTGAAGAATAACTGACAAAAGCGGTCTTTGGACTGCTTTCTTTTTAGGCTGAATATTATGAAAAGAGTAAATACTGCCATCATAGATATAGGAAGCAACTCGGTCAGGCTTATGTTCGCCGAAAACGAGGGGCTGAATAAAAAACATTTGTATTCCACCGTTCTTGCCGAAGGACTTCAGGTCTCGGGAAAACTCTCGGAACACGCTATCGAACGCACCGTCAATGCAATTGCCGAGTGCGTTGCTCTGTCTCACGCTCATAATTGTAATCGGGTTTTTGCTTTTGCGACAGAAGCAGTCCGAGCCGCCTCCAACGGCTCCGACTTTACGACAGCCGTCAAATCACGATGCGGAATCGACGTCGATGTAATTTCGGGTTCCGACGAAGCTATGCTCGGCTTTATGGGAGCGGCGGAAATTTTACCCAAACCTATAACCGTCATAGACATCGGCGGAGCGAGTGTGGAACTTGTCAACGGAAATTCAAAAATCGATTATGCCGTCAGTTTGCCCTTGGGTGTAGTAAGATTGAACGAGACTTTCGGAAAAGACGTCTCTGCCTTGA
Source organism: uncultured Clostridia bacterium (assembly GCA_947581755.1). Lineage (GTDB taxonomy): Bacteria > Bacillota > Clostridia > Christensenellales > Pumilibacteraceae > CANPVN01. Next base: position 54,045 of record CANPVN010000002.1, read on the forward strand.
AAGAGTTTCTCGGTAAAGAAATAAAAAATTACGGCGTCGTCCCTCCCGCTCCCCTTGTCGGCATTGGCGGCACGGCGACCGCTTTATCCGCAATGAATATGGGCTTGGCAATATACGACGAAAATAAGGTTCATCAATCATCTTTGACATTGACGGAACTTGACTTACTTACCGAACAAATATTCGCATCGCATGACTTACTCGGAGATTTCCCCACATTGTCGCCTAACCGAGCCAAAGTCATAGGTCAAGGCGCGGTTTTGTTGTCTATGCTTATGAAATATCTCGGTCAAGAAAAAATTACCATCTCCGAATACGATAATATCGAAGGATATATAGTGTATAAAAACATATAATCTGCTCACAATATTAGTGCGAGGGGAAACCCGGCAATTACAAAGGAGAGGATTATCATGGCAACTTCTACAAGGAATTGCAGCAATTCGAAGTCTAACAGCACAAGCGCGGCAAAGACTTCGAGCAGCAAGGCAAAGACTTCGAGCAAAACCAATGCAAAAAGCAGATCTAATAAGACGTCCAATGCAAAGGACTGCAAATAATCGATCTTAATGCCGAAAACAAAGGGAAAACGATTTTCGTTTTCCCTTTGTTTTCGGTTTTCTTATTTGATATTATATTTTATTTTAACCAAAGCCAAATCAAAAGCGCGACAAGACAAAAAGAACCCAAAGTTATCAGAAATTTAGGCAACATTGCAAGATACGCGGCACGCACCATGGCCTGGCGTTCTTTTTTGCTAACTTTAACCTTTTTTATACCCTTATTATGCTCGCGAATCTCCTCTTTTTCATAAAAAGGCATTCCGTCGAGATTCATTTCGGTTATGGTTCTTCCGTCATCATCGTCATATTCTTTCTTCATAATTCTATTATATCCATTTTATTTGTAAAATAAAGGGCAGTCGCTTGTAACTGCCCTCTTGAATTAATCTTGCGGATAAAGGTGACATGCCACACGATGTCCGGGCTCATATTCACGATATACGGGAGGGAACTCCTTACATATATCCATACATTTGGAACATCTGGTGTGGAACTTGCAACCTCGGGGCGGATTTGCAGGTGAAGGAATATCGCCCTTAAGGATTATACGATTCATCTTTACATTGGGATCGGGCACGGGAACCGCCGAGAACAAAGCCTGTGTATAAGGGTGCATGGGGTTAGAGAATATCTTCTTTCTGTCTCCGCTCTCTACCATGCTTCCGAGATACATAACGCCCAACTCGTCGGATATATGCTCGACGACAGACAAATCGTGAGATATAAACATATAGGTAAGATTACGTTCACGCTGTAAATCCTCGAGCAAGTTTATGATCTGCGCCTGAATAGACACGTCCAACGCGCTGACAGGCTCGTCGCAGACAACAAACTTGGGCTGTAATGCCAACGCTCTTGCGATACAAATACGCTGTCTTTGTCCGCCGCTGAACTCATGAGGATATCGATCGAAGTAATGAGGCTGAAGTCCGCATTCCTTCATGACTCCGATAACATAATCTCTGTAATCTTTCTTGGAAACCAAACCGTGCGCTCTGACTGCCTCGCCTATGATTTCGCCGACAGGCATACGAGGTGAAAGGCTTGAATAAGGGTCCTGAAATATTATCTGCATTTCGGGACGGATCGCCCTCAGTTCTTTGTGAGAAAGAGAGCCGACATCTTTACCGTCGAATTTTACTTCTCCGCCCGTAACGCTGTGCAGGCGCAAAATAGTACGTCCCATTGTGGTCTTTCCGCAACCTGACTCTCCGACTATACCCATCGTATGACCGCGCTCTATTGCAAGAGATACGTCATCGACGGCACGAAGAAATCTTGTGGGTTTTCCGAAGAAGTTCTTTGCGACGGGGAAATACTTTTTCAAATGCTTGACAATAAGAATCTTGTTTTCCTCGTTCTCTTCTGTCGCCCAACGAGCATTCTTCTCTTCCCATTCTTTCCTTACTCTTTCATCTTCCGCCACCTGCTGCTTGTAAGCATCGCTTGCGGCTTTTTTATCCTTAAAATATTGAACAGGATTCTTTACTTTCATTTATTTTCCTCCTTCGCCATATCGCTGTAGAGGTGACATGCTACTTTGTGCGTAGGACTTACCTGAATCATGTCGGGATAAGGTCCTTTGCACTTTTCTATACAACGATTGCATCTGTCTTTAAAGTAGCAATAATTCGGCATGTTTATAGGGTTAGGGACATTACCGGGAATGCTGTACAATCTATCGACGGGTCTGTTTACAACAGGTTTGCTCTTCTGCAAGCCTACGGTGTAAGGGTGCATGGGATTATTGAATATCTCATCTACGGTACCCGTTTCGATAATACGTCCCGCATACATGACAACCACAAAGTCCGCCATCTCGGCAATAACTCCGAGGTCGTGAGTAATAAGCATGATACTGCCGTTTATCTTGTTCTTTATATCCCTTAACAACTCGAGAATCTGCGCCTGAATCGTAACGTCGAGCGCGGTAGTCGGCTCGTCGGCAATGATAAGTTTGGGACGACAAGCAAGCGCCATCGCTATCATAACTCTCTGTCTCATACCACCCGACAACTCGTGAGGATAACGTTTGTAAACATTCTCGGGAATGATGCCGACCAATTTCAACATTTCGTAAGTACGATTTTTTGCGGTTTCCTTTGTCGCGCCGGGGACGTGCAATAATACGACCTCGTCAAGTTGATAACCGATGGTAAATATCGGGTTAAGGCTTGTCATAGGCTCCTGGAAGATCATCGTTATTTCTCTTCCTCTTATTTTACGCATGTGTTCCGTCGGCATTTTTGCGACATCGTAAACTTTTTCTTCGGTCTCGAATTGAGGTATGCCGTTCTGATCACGAAGCTGTTTGGGTTGCATTTCGGGGTTGCCCTCGGAATCTTTCACAACTCGACCCTTCTTGTCCAGCTTAGGCTCCATAACGCATATCTTTTCGCCGTTTTCGTCAAGTTTATAAGAGCCGTCCTCGTTCATCTCGTACTCATAGATGGGAATACGCTCTTTATGCTCGTCAAGCACATAGTCGGTGCTTTTGAATCTTATACTCGATCCGTCTATAACTTGTCCTTGAGGCGCCTGAACCAACTGCATCAAGGAAAGCGAAGTAACGCTCTTTCCGCAACCTGATTCTCCGACGACGCCGACGGTACTGCCCTGAGGTATACTGAAAGTAACACCGTTAACAGCCTTTACGACGCCTGTATCGGTAAAGAAATAGGTGTGCAAATTATCAAATTCGACGATATTCTTATCGTCTTTCATTTCGGTTATATATTCATCGGGAGAGACGTTCTTTCTTTTTTTCTTCTTTTCATAGTAACGACTCTGTTGAAAACTTTCCTTGGCTATACGACGAGCCTCTTTACCTGTCAAAAAGTGACTGGTATCTTTTTTGGAACCCGAGATCTTACCTTTTACGGAATTTACGGCTTTCTTCAAAAAGTTGGGTTTGTTTTCGTCTTTCGCTTCGGTAGTCTTATTTTCTTGTTCGCTCATGTTATCCTCCAAAAAGATCCCGCTCCCACTCCGTTACTCAAGTGGGAGCAGACTGTTTATCGTTTCATTTTAGGGTCAAATGCGTCACGCAGACCATCGCCGACAAAGTTGAATCCCAACGTTGCTATAATTATACAAACACCGGGCAAGAACCACAAGTTGAAATAGTAGTTCATAACGGTCGTATCCTTTGCCTGACTTATCATACTACCCCAGGCTGCGTTGGGCGGCTGAATACCCAAGCCCAAGTAACTGAGAGTCGATTCGGTAAGAATTATACCACCTAAGCCCAAAGTCATACTGACTATCAATTGCGGTAGCACATTCGGCAATAGGTGTTTGAATATCTTTCTTGCCGTAGATAGACCCGTCGCCTCCGCCGCAATCATGTATTCTTGCTCTCGTAGCATCAGTATCTGTCCACGGACAAGTCGCGCAACACTTGCCCAACCCATCAAACATAGTATTAACATCAGCGCGAATATTCGCATACTGTCCGGAATGATTTCTTTAAGTATCCAACCGTCTATCGCCGTACCTGCAATAAGCATTATAGGCATCGAAGGCAAACAGTACAGAATATCTACTATACGCATTATCAATTGATCGACCCATTTGCCGAAATATCCGGCGAGGCCGCCCAAAATTACACCCAATATAGTCTCGACTATAACGACAGTAAAACTCAATAACAATGAAATTCGTCCGCCATACATAACGCGGGTAAACACGTCCATCGAGAGTTGGTCGGTACCGAGCCAATGCTGAAGCGAAGGCTTCGCGTACATGTTCAAGGATTTTTGCTGTATGCTGACAACATAATATTCCCAAGTTTCGGAGTCGCCTGTCGATTCGTCCGTTATCGTGAGATCTTTCTTCGTCTGCATGTATATAGGAGCGCCGGGAGAGAAATCCTTTTCCGTTTCGCCCCAAGGCGAGAACCAAGGTCCCACAAAGCAGAACAAGAACAATCCGATGAGCATACAAAGACCGATTATAGACAACTTAGAACGGAAAAATCTTTTAAGGACAAGTCTTCCCGGAGAAAGAACTTTGTTTCTGTCGCTTAAAGCAACTTCTTCTGTTTCTTCGTTATTGTCGCCGTCGTTCTGTAATGCCGCAGTGTTTTCGTCTTCAAGAACGGTCTCGGACTCGGATGCAGATAAATTTTCGTTATTTTCCAATTCCATCTTATCCCCTCCTATTTAACAAGTTTGACTCGAGGGTCAACTATCGAATACATGATATCGGAAAGGAAAGTTCCGATAACCGTAAGCAATGCAACGAACATATTGTATCCCATTATGAAAGGCACGTCGCCTTGCGTAGTAGCCTTATACGCGGCAAGACCGATACCTTCGATAGAGAATACTTCCTCGGTTATCATTGCGCCCGAGAACAATCCGGGCAAAATACCTGCAAACATAGTTGCCAAAGGAACCAAGGTATTTCTGAAAGCGTGCTTATAAATGACAGATCGCTCGCTGAGACCCTTTGCTCTTGCCGTTCTTATGTAATCGGCATTCAAAACTTCCAAAGTATTCGTTCTTGTATGTCGCATAAGTCCGCCCAAGCTCAATATCAACAAGACCAACACAGGCAATATGAAGTGCTTTATCGTATCAAAAAATCTTTCCGCGGCAGTAGAGTTCGATGCGGTAAGTCCCGGATCTTTCATACCGCCGATAGGAAGCCAACCAAGGTCAACGGCAAAGATCTTTATTGCAAGGTTTGCCATGAAGAAGGTGGGAAGCGAAATACCTATCATGACTATTATGGTAACCGTATAGTCCAGCACACCATACTGATTTACAGCCGCTTTGATACCCAAAGGAATGGAAATCGCAAATTGGAATATTGTGGATACAAGAGAGAATCCGAACGAATACCACATTCTTTCGCCTATGACGGTGGAAACTTTATCGCCGTAAATGAAAGATTGTCCCATATCGCCCGAAATAAATTTTGTAAACCATTTCCAATATCCTTTGAGAATACCGACAAAACTGTTATCAAGCAAGCCATATAACTCTTTCATTCTGTCCAAGTCCGCTTGTTGCATGGTACCTTGAGCAAGCTGCGCCGAGTATTTCATATCCACATAGTCGGAAGGCATCAATCTTACCAAACCATACAAGATAACAGATACACCGAACAGAATCAAAAGGGTCAATAATATTCTTTTAACAACATAGTTAAACATATTTTTTCCTCTTTTAGGATCACGGGAAAGACGAGAAACATCTTTCCCGTGATCTCAGATTGTTTAATTAATTATTACCTACAAAGCTGAGGTTCCAAATCTTGTCGATAGGTCCCTGATATGCGCTGATTTCAGATTCGGAAAGCAAAGTGCTTTCATCGATAATATCGTTTCTGAATACGTACAAATTCTTTCTCTGGTAAGTGGGAAGTTCTACGGCGAGTTTCATAACGATATCAAGAGCTTCATGATACTTCTCGGCACGATAACTGTCCTTGCCGCCCTCGTTGCTGGCTCTTGCTTCATCGATAATCTGACTCAACTCCTCGATAAGAGCTCTCTCGTAATCGGCATTAAGAGCAGTGTTGCCATCGTATGCAGACCAAATACCTACGGGAGCGTCGTTCTCGCTGTATTCGACAGCGGTCTTACCGTTGAGTCCGAGGATCTCGTCATAACCCCAGTTAAGAGTGGAAGTAGCCTTTGATTCTTTATGATATACCTGATACATATCGGGGTCGATCGTCGAACTCCATGCTGCCGCCCATACCTGAAGGGTACCCGAAGCCAACTTACTGAGCGCTTGAGCATCGTTTACGACTTTGACGTCGAATCCGCATTCGTTAAGCAAATCTGCGGCATTGGACATCGTTGCATACGCGGGGTGGTCGGAGTCGGAACCTGCTACGGTGAAAGTGAATTTACAAGTAAAGTTACCTACCGTACCGCCGAGATTCTTATACATAACTTTCTGGCTGTTTTCTCTGTAGCCAGCATCTTTAAGTATCTCTTTAATTCTGTCCCTTACTTTATCGGTAGAGAAAACCATATCGGAGCCCGACTGAGTCATGAGATCTTCTGTGACATAGAAGGAAGTCGCACCCTCGGGATAAGCCCAAGACTGGTCGGTCATAGGACGATAAAGAATCTTCGCGCCTCTGCTACCATAGAAGTTGAGACAAGAAGCGACATTCATCGCAGTCATGATACATCTTCTTATAACTATATCTTTTACATACTTGGGGTTGACGCCGATGTAGCCGTAACCGTTGTTATCCTGCATACGGCTGCCGATATGCAATGCTTCCGAGTCTCTCTCGACCTCGTTCAAAGTCTCGATCTTTGCGGAAGGATCGGCATAATGGACCTGTCCTGTCTTTACCGCGTCATAAAGACGGTTGGAAGAAACTACTTGGTAACGGAACTTTTTGATCTTTGCATTCGTTACTTCTTTACCTGTAGTCTCGAAATATTTATTTCTCGTATAATAAACGATCTGGTCTCCGAAGAATCCGTTGTTTGTGCTCTTCTTCGCGATCTTCTCGACCCATCTGCCGTTTTCTTTCTTGACAACACAATAATCATCGTCTGCATAGTTTTCTATGTCCGCGCCGTAATCAAGTGCGGTAGTAGCCTGATATGTGCCTGCTCCCAAAGGAACGAGTCTTGTCTTGACAACTTCGGAGAAATAATTCGCATCACCGAAGGGGAAGCCGAAATGTCCCTTGGACTCGTCGAAACCTGCCCAACCATCCTGAGCGGTATAATTAGTTGCAGTATTGTCTATATCCTGAGCAATTGTAGGATCGGAATAATAGTGTCCCGGAGCGATAGTGAAACCGAAGTTCCATATAGCCTTGGGGTCAACGCCTTTGATCGTAATCTCGAGAACTTCATGCGACTCATCAAGAGTCTCTCTTTTAACGCCGACTTCTTCCGTTCCTTTGTCGGTAATAGTTTTGCTGCCTGTTTCGAAGGTATCGGAAACGGAGTAATGGGTAATACCCGAAATATTGGGTACAAGCAATGCTCCGCCGTTTTCTTTCTTTTTGTTGTTGAAATATTCGGTCAATGCAGACGCCATAAACTGTTGACGAACGGTGGTACCCGTTGCCCAATAATAAAGGATATTTTGAATATTGGAGAAAATATTTACGGGAATTCCGCTTTCGGAATCGGGTGAACCGCCGAGTTTGGAATCGAATACCAAGCAAACAAGGAAATCTTTCAATTCATCGAAGTTATTGTAAGTCTTTCTTATTTCATCTTTCTGTTTCTGATCGGTGATATCCTTATATAGGCTACCGAAGATATAAGAATTTATCGCATTTTCTTTGTTGGATTTGTAAGCGTTTACCATATCCGCGAAATTGGAGTAGTTAACGCCGACAACGACGTCTTTATCGTCGGTATCATAGTCAACCGTTATAGCGCCCTCTCTTGCAAGGAACAACTGCCAATCTTCGGTAACCCATTCTATGGGGCTGGTAACTTCTTCGCCCGTGATCTTGTTGGTATAATGAGATACGCCCGCGGGTTTCTTGGTGTTTTCTTTCAAAACAGCGGGAGTGGTATACTCTTTAACCGAGTCCGCTACAGATGAAGATGCGCCGTTCCAATCGGAATAAAGTTCCTCTCTGAAATTTCTTTGTACTATTGCGAGATCGGATTCGAGTTTCGCAAGGTTTTCATCAACAGAACCTGTACCGTTTACATCTCCGCCGGGATGATCCGTGGTTCTGTAATAATATGCGATAAGGTTATTTATTCTTTCGCCCGCAGCCAAGGAAGCCGCGTTATCGGCTGCCTGAGTAGTACTGCTATCTGCGTTGGGATCCTGAGCGCGGTATGCGTCAAGACCTACTATAGCGGTAGAATACAAAGTCGAAGAACCTGTATACGAAGGATCGAGGTATAAATACAAATTGAAGAGAACGTCCTTTATAGTCAACGGTTTTCCGTCGCTGAACTTTATATTATTCTTCAATAAGAATTTATATGTAGTATGATATCTGTTGACATCAATCTCACCCGTATAATCGGGATTCTTTTCCTCTTCTGTTCTGTAGTCTGTGGTCTCGATACTGTAATATTTAACTACAGTAGGTTGATCCTCTCCTACATAAACATTACCATCCTTATCGCTGCTAAGCATGGATACCTGAGTCATGCCGACAACGGAACTGTCATAACCCGATGTCGAGAAGAACGGATTAAACATTTGATCCAATTCTTGCGTAGCCACGGTTAATGCGTCTTTTTCGTTGTCTTTTTCTCCCGTCTTGGGGGTACAAGCCACAGAAGGGAAAGCAATACAACATACGAGAAGCATACACAAAATAATTTGTGTGAATCTCTTAATCTTCATAATTAACCTCCATTATTTTTTTTGTTTTAAAATATTTATTGTACTCAATTAACGACCCAAACCATCGGGATCGTAAATTGAAATATCCGCTGTAAATCCGTTTATAACGCCGCCCGTAACGGTATCGAAAGCGCCGAAATACTTTTCATTGGATCTGTATAAAACGGAATCAACCGTTCCGCCCGACTCCGACGTATTCGCGATATTGATTATTCCGTTGAGGATCCTCAATCCGTTTATCGTGGAATTTGTCACAGACGCAGCTACCAAACCTATTGTATGAGGCGGTATGGAATTGTTCAAAGATACATTGATATTCAATGTGCAATCTTCGAGAGTCAAATCGGAGATAACGGCTCCCGACAAATTTCCGAACAGACCTACCGACGATTGAGAAACTCCCATATCCACAGTAGCGTTTATACCTTTTATCGTATGACCGTTTCCTATCATCTTTCCCGTGAAGGCAGATGTGGGCATCGTGTATTCCAAACCTGTGAAGTCAATGTCTTTAAGGAAATAATAATTTGCTTTGTTCCAAGTAAAATCATCGGCGTCGGAAACAAATGCAAAATCTCCGCCTAACCATTTTGTATAAATACGGAAATGCTCCTCGCCTTCGATGGGCGCGCCGTTTTCATCCAATGCGGGATAAGCGCCGCCCGAGGGAGATAACTCGCTGTAAGAAAGAATTTCTCTCGTGCAGTTTTCGTCATAATAATATCCCGTATTGATCCTGTCGCCGTTTTCATCAAAATGAGGCAAGAAAGTATGGTTGGGCCACTCCCTTTGAGTGAAATAGGCATCAAAACCTTCGGTACTGTATCTGGAATTTGCGGTTATCGTTCTGACGATCATGTGTTGAGAACCGTCGTCGGCAATACAAACTATCTCGTATGCGAGATCTTTTTGCCAATTGGGGTGCAAAATCAATTCGTAAAGACCTTCCGCTTCGTTCCATTCAACGCCGGGATGAGTAGCACTGATCCTGTCGCGTTTGAAATCCCAAGGCACCATTTGAGGCATTCCGTCCTCACCCTCTATTTCGTATTCCCAATCGGTATGCTTATAACCTGCGCGAACAAATTCTTCGATTTCGCTGGTTCCGTCTGTCGGAATACCGCTGCCGTCCTTGAGATAAACCAATATCTCGGAAGAGTTGGCAGATCTTCCGCCGTCGCCCCTGAAGGTTACACGAAAAACAAAGCCCTTTTCCTTCAAGCCCGAATCGTCGGTCGGCAAACCCGTGTTACAACCGACAAAAGCCACGAGGCACAACAACGCCAACAAGAATACAATTGAAATTTTATGTAACTTTTTCATTTTACTTCCTCAATTTTAGTAATAATTAAATGATTGATTATCGAAAAATAAAATTTCCCCGTTATTATATTGTATTATATCATAACTCTCGGTTTTTTGTCAATAAAATACCACTGACAATTTTTTATACTTTATCGTATCGACTAACTATCTGTTTAATTATTCCCGTCACAGACGCCTTTTCGGGAGTCTGTGACGGTTCATTGTGATTTTCTTATTTGGATGCGGATCTTCTGCGACGTACCAAGAATACTACGCCTGCAAAAGTCAACAGAGCAAGGCATCCGCCGATATATCCGCCGAAGTTGCCGCCTGCCGAACCGATAGTTCCGCAACCGCCGCAACCCGACTGTTGAGTCTCTCCGCCCTGATTGGGATCGTCGGAACCGTCGCCGTTGTTATTTATCCATTTTGCGTAAATAGTCAAATTCGATCTGACATACATTTCGAAATTGAACTTCGTGTTAAGAGAAGCGTCACGGTACCAACCGTCGAAGGTGTAACCCTCTCTTGTGGGATCCGCGGGTTGCTGTACGTGTCCGCCTTCGTCAATTATCTGAGAAGGAACATCCGCATTCTCGAAAGTTACGGTATACTTTACTTTATCCCAACCCTTCGATTTAAGATAAGCTTCGGAAGCGTTGATTTTTTCTCCGACTTCCTTATGCAAAATATCGATAAGGTTACGCTGCGTCATTTCAATGCTTGCGTAGATGGAGATCAAGTCTCTTACGACAGCGGCATTTTCTTCCGTTATGCTGTCGATTTCGGGAAGCTCGGAAGCGACTCTGTTCAAGAAGTCGTTAGCGGAATCGTTCAAGACGATCTCTTTGGAGTTGACGTCGGATTTGCTTACCGCAAAGTATCTTGCATATATATAAGTCTTGTATCCGATACCGTTGGAAGGATAAGTAAATTTCATCTTCGAAGCGTCGAGATTATCAAGGTCGATATCGGGAATTGCTCCGAAAGTATAATACGATGCAAAATTCTTATCGGAGAACGACATGCTCGAATTGTTTACATAATAGTTGGGATCGTCCTCGGGAAGATCGTTTTGCTTGGAATATCCCTCCGATTTTACGTTTTCGATAATGTAGTAACCCGACTCGAGTAAAGGAGCGCGAAGCGAATGGAAAGTAAAGTTCTCAAGCGCGCTGCATCCGAAGAACGCATAGTCGCCTATGTAAGCCATCTCATAAGGCAACTCGACATTCTTTATAGAGGTATTATTAATGAATGCGCCGTACTCTATTCTGATCGTATGAGGAATTGCTTCGAATGTCTCGTCCGACTTTTTGGTGGGATAGCTGATAAGTTCGAATCCGTTGGGAACTATTCTGTATAATACGTCGCCGTCGATAAGTTTGATATATTGCGCTTCGCCGTCCTTCATTACAACATAGTCACAGTCGGCTTCGGAGTCAACAACCTGTAAGTCGTAAGCGCCGAAAGACTCGCTCGCTTCATCAACGGTAAACTTGGTTATACCCGAATTTGCAAACGCTTTCTTTCCGATATAGGTAGCGGATGCGGGAATATTGACGGTAGTCATATCCTTTGCGCCGCTGAACGCGCCTTCGCCTATGTACTCTACGACAGGCATTTCAACCGAGGTAACATTGGAATTGTAATTAACCATGCTCTCTTCGAGATCTTCGGATTCGTAGACATAGTTGATACCGAATGCATAATCACCGATAAAGGTTGCTTTGGGAAGAGTTATAGCCTTTATTCCCGTCTGCGAGAATGCGTAGTCACCGATATACTCGGCATTAGCCAAAGTTGCAACGGCAACCTTCTCTGCGCCGCGGAAAGCGTAATTACCGATAGTCTGCGCATTGATAACAGAAGGAGCATAAGCTACACAGCCATCAAAAGCATAACTTCCGATAGTCTCGACTTTGGAAATATCCAAGTCGGTAAGCGCTTCGCAAAGTTCGAATGCTCTTGCTCCAAGTGTCGTAAGATTTCCCGTATTGGTTACGGTCTTCAAGATAGTATCGCCGCTGAATGCGCCCTCTGCAATGGTTTCGGCATTGAGAGCGTCGATAGAAGCGAGTTTAACGCAACCCGCAAAGGCATATCTGCCTATTCTGTCTAAATCCGAACCCTTGTATGTAACGGTTGCGAGATTTGCGCAATTGTTGAACGCATAGTCGGAAATCTCGGTAACGGATGCGGGCACGGTCACAGATGTAAGGTTGGGACATCCCGAGAATGCGCCGACGCCCAAGGTTTCGACTTGGTTCAAGTCGAGTTCGTTAAGGTGAGCGTTATTCTGGAATGCATATTTTTCGATCTTCTTTACGTCGTCGGGTATCTTGTTGTCGGCAAGTTTTGCATTGGTCAATGCCAACACGATGGTATCCTTTGCATTGTTGTAAAGAATTCCGCTTTCATATACGTAACTGTCGTTATTTTCGATTATGTTTGTCAATCTGCTGCAGCCCGAGAATGCCGTTCCGTTAAATACAGATGCATCAAAGGCTCCGTTTACCGTCAGATATGTCAAATTCGTACAATTTTCGAAAGCATAATCTCTGAGATATTCAAGACCGTTGGGAATAGTCAAACGACCGAGTTTCGTACATTCGGCGAACGCCCTTTCTCCGATCTCTCTTATCGTACCTGTAAATTGAATTTGTTGTAACGTAGGATTGTATGCAAACGCTTCTTTTCCGATCATGACTTTCTCTCCCGTCAATTTAAGCGTCTGCAAATAACCTATGCTTCTGGTGGAATCGTAACATTCGGCAAATGCGCCCTCTCCGATGTGAGTCGAAGGAATCGTTACTTCGCCGTTTGTCAAATAGCCGAGCCAATAGTCACCCGTAAAGGCGTTGGTACCTATAATTGTTTTCTCGCCGAATTTGACATCCATCAACAATTGACAATATGCAAATGCGAGAGTTCCTATAGACTTGACTTGGCTCAAATCGAGAGTTCTCGAAGGATTCGAGTTCAAACCTACATATCCAAGTTGCGCGCAATAGAAGAATGCGTACTCGTCTATAACTTTGACGGTGGACAAATTAAGAGGTAATTTAGCGGTATTGTCAGCCTTCCAACTGTCGTAATCCACAAACAATTCGGTAAGCTGGAAGCAATAGATGAAGGCTCTCTTTCCGACGTATCTGAGGAGAGGCGCTTTTTCTCTGCCGTTCTCGTCTTTGCCCTTTGCCAAGGTTACGGTCGTAAGTTTGGAACACAAACTTCCGCCGACGCCGTCGTCGTTCCAATCGACCCAACCTGCGAATGCCCATTCCTTGATTTCCTTAAGAGTGGAAGGAAGGTGGACTATTCTCAAATTGTTACAATATGCAAATGCCGCATTGTCGATCGTCTCTACGCCTTCGGGAATATAAACTTCTCGCAAACTGTTGTTCTTGAAGAATACGCCCGATCCTATTGTCTTTATACCGAGGTCGTCGGGAATTTCAAGCACTTCTCTTGCGCCGTGATATTCCTGCAAAGTTCCGTAATTTACAACGAATTCTTCGGGAATTTCCACAATACAAGATCCCATGTAGATGGTATTTGTCTTATTGCCGTTTTCGTCTACTGTCTGGACGGTAGCGGTCACTTGCGCTCTGCCCTCTTCTTTACCTGTTACGAAAACGTGGAAATTGTTATCGGGATCCAATCTTATAGAAGCGTATTTGTCGCCGTAAGAAAGTCTCCAACTGATAACGTATTTATCGGTAGCGTTTTCGGGAAGAACTTTACACGAAATCTCGTATTCGGCTCCCGCAGGCAATTCCATATAATTGTCGCTCATTTCCACATAAGAGAAATTGATCTTGTTCTTGGAAACGTCGGTTGCGGATTGGCGGCCGCATACTACGTTAAAGCTCGTCTTAACGGAAGGATTGTGCTTTGACGAAACGGTTATCACCGCCGACTTTCCGAACGCCTCGGGTGTGGGAGTGATAACGCCTTGACTTGTTATATCGAACGCTTCATCCGATGACTCGAATACATAGTCTTCCAACCAAGCCGCTCTCTCAGTAGACAACCAATTGCTCAATTGTACGCTGCTGTTAAGTATATATTGACCCGATTTTTCATCCAAAGTTGCCAATCCTTGCTCGGCGCACTCTTTGACGAATTTCTCGTAATCTTCATGCCATCTCGATTTTACGTCAAGAGCATACTTTGCAAAGAGATCGTAACTTTGATAAATTTTAAGTTGATCCTTTAATGTGGGATTATTTTTATCATCCAATTCCACCGAACCGTCGGCAGCCAACTTGGAAACGCTCTTTGCAAGGCTTATATCTTTAATATCGTTATACAAGCCCAATTCGTTGTTTTCCATATCGACGAGTTTTACATAATAAGTGGAATCGTTCATCGCATAGTCGCCCGTCGTTACGTAAATCGTGTAATCGGCTTCTTTTATCTTCTCCCAATAATCGGTAATTTCCAAAGTCGCTCTGGTTACCGAATTCCTCTCTGCATTGATGGGAATCATGTAACGTCCTACGGGAGATACGTAAGAATCGGAGTTCTTGTCATAGAACTGTACCTGATAACCCTGAGGATAGTTATTGTCGTAAATATAAGTATCAAGATAGTATCTGTAAGGATTGTTTGTCTCTTTGGGATTATATTCCACTCTTACCTGATAATCCTGAAGTACGGGCGCGGTGGAGTCGATAACAAAATCAAAGGCATAAGTATCCATGGTCGCTTTATCCAACTCGCCGTCGTTGTTTCCGTCATAATCGAGTCGGCAAGTAAAGGTAAACGTATACTTGTTGCCCTCTTCGAAACGCTTGCCGTTCTCGGAAACATATCTGGTGACATCGAAAGCGTCCTCCATAACGATACCGCCTATGCTGCCTACGCCCGCTTTGCTTCCGTTCCAGAACGTATCTTCCGCCATCAATTCGCCTGTCTCGGCATGGACGATCTTGACATCCATACGCTTGAAGTTTCTTAAGAAACCGCCGATAAGATAGAAATCGTGAATACCTGCGGGATCCAAAGACATGGATACATATTCGTCATGATATGTAGGTCCGTAGAAGATGCTGGGATTCGTGTTGGGATCGGGAAGCGCGTACATATATTCGCCCATGAAGTAAATATATTCGGAATTGTCGATAACCGCTTTACCTGCAAGAGTGATGGGACGAACAGCCGCTTTGATCTTATCTTCGTCGGGAATGGAATCATCGTACTTGTCGTCGTATACAGCCTTGAAGTCAAGGTCGTAAATGGGAGCCTTTGTCCAATCGCCGTAGAAGGCAAGATAAGGAATGTTGAGAGCGCAATCGTTTGCAGCCATGGTATTCTCATCGGGAATCAATCTGATAAAGCCCTCTACATACATACCGTTAGGGAAGTTCTTTTCGAGATAACTCTTTATCTCTGCGCTCAAAGTAATTTTTACGGTTACTGTGGCGTCTGCCTTTCCGTTAACCGTGATATTGTATTTATCGCCCTGCTTTGCGAAAGAAACTTCGCTCGCATCCTCGGCGGCAACGGAGAAGTCGATGACGCTATCATTTATCATATATGCCTTTTCGGCAACCGTTCTCAAATCGATGGATACGCTTTCGGTCATTATAATGGGCTCGAGAGTGTAATTCTTTGTCGTATCCGATAAGTTCTTGATATTGAAGGTGAGATCATAAACGCCTTTCTTCTCGGGATCGTCGCCCAAAGAAAGTTTCGTCTTGTCGTTGCCCTCTACATAAAGATAGGCGTCTGTATTAATGGATGCGGTAAGATTTGCAAGTCCTGCGCCTTGCTTACGGGGAGAATAAGGATCCCCGACTTCGGTCAACGCGGGAGTTGCGGTACTCATAAGTAATTGATTGACTATCGCACGAACCTGCTTCGTTACCTCGATATTGTCCATACTCGAAGCATTGGGTATATATTTGTCGAGATGTTCCTTAACATGCTGACGAAGCAATGTTACTACGCCCGCAAGGTTGGGAGACGCCATCGAAGTACCCGACAAATGATCGTATCCGCCGCCGATTATCGCGGAATAAATATCTCCGCCGTGACCCGTGATCTCGGGTTTCAATTCAAGGTCGGGAGAAGGTCCCCAAGAAGAGAATTGGCTGATGAAAGGACCCGCTTGATTCTTCTTGCTGAAACGCAAAACACCGCCGTTGATTCCGCCCGACGCTTTATTTGCCAATGCCGCGTCTACGAGAATTTTTCCCATATCCATTGTGATAGAGCAAGAAGGAATCAATTCATCTTTACCTACGACCATGGAAATGTTACCTGCAACATTATTATAAATAATTGCCGCAGCCGCGCCTTTGTTCATGGCAATCTTTATCTTGTCCTCGAAAGAACTTGTACCTCTTTGAATAAGAGCCACTTTACCCGAGACATCTATACCTATATAGTTAGGGGTATCGCCGATACCGGGAACTACCACATATTCGATATCTTTTGTCTCATTGTCGCCAAGTCCGAATTTCTCGAAGAAACGATCGAAGAACTTGATCTCTTCACTGTTGTTATCAACGGGGTTGCTGAAATAAACCGCAGTACCCGCATTGCCCACGCCGGGATTTGCAAGCATATAGTTGGATTTTTGTCCCGAAATACTTGCTACCGACAATGCCGCATGATATGTACTGGGAGAACCTACCGTACCCGAATCGGGGTTGGACAAAAGGTTGGAACCGTAATTGGAGTTGAAACCCGAACTGTAACTGTTGGAAGCTGCGCATACCAAAGATATACCCGCAGCCTCGACGCCTTCGTAAACAGTGTTGGTAAAGTCGTCGTCCGCTTCTCTGGCAAAGCCCGAGTCACGTCCCAAACTCATGTTGATCGTGTCTACGCCGATTTTTACGCAATCCTCTACAGCCGCAAGAATTTCTTCGGACTCGGAACCGTCGTCGGCATCGGGGAACACCTTCATGGCAAGGAGCTGAGCCTTGGGCGCGACACCCGTTATAACCTCGTCTTCACCCGCAATAATACCCGATACGTGAGTACCGTGGTCATTGATGGGGAACGGATCGGGATCGTGATCCGCATAGTCATAACCGAAAGGAATCTTTTCATTGATATAAACGTCTTTTCCCGTCAAATTATCGGTGTTGCCGGGATAGAACGTTCCCGCAAGAAGATTGTTGGAAGCGACAAGTTTATTGTTCTTAACGATCTCTTCCACTTTTTCGAGCGTAAGAGGAAGTTTTTGCTGATCGGCGTTCGTAAGATTTCCAAGGAAGGTCTCGGGATCGAATGCCGAGTGAGTATAATCGATACCCGTATCGATTACGGCTACTACGGTACCCAAACCGTTATAACCCGATTTGCTCGCATCGAAAATACCTGTGTCGTAAATCTCCACCTTGTTTTCGACCGCATCTCCCGTCTTTGCATCGAGAAGCTCGTAAGACGAAACTTGCGGAGCGGAATATTTTTCGGATATAACGACTCGCGATACGTTTGTCATCTCCTCTATTTCGTCAATATCGGCATATTTGACCGTAGCGGAAAATCCGTTAAAGAGCGCCGTAAACGAATAATTGAAAGTAATATCGAATCGAGATCTCAATTGAGCCATCAATTCGCTTTGTTTCCTCGTAAGAGTATCGGCATAAGTACGACCCTGTAAAGAATCTATGTACGAGGCAACATCTTCGTAATCCTTGTAGGCAACCTCATTATATTTCTTTATAAGGGATCTGTCGTCTGCCACTATCATTACCGTCACATCATCGGATCCGATAAAAGCCGACGTCTTACTGTAAATCTTGTCCGGATCGACATATTGAGCGGTACTGAATGCAGGATCGTCGATCTCGGTTATAAGCCCGTCAACGTTTTTGCCGACCGATGCCGTCGGTCCCATTCCGTCGGAAACCTTAGCGGTCGCCTTGGGAAAAACAAAAACAGACAGAAAACTCGAGACGAACATGAGCCCTGCCATAAAGAAAACCAAAAATGCGGTTTTCTTCATTCTGAGTAAGGATTTTTTCATAATTCCTCCTAACTTGAAAATTTGTCTTTAACAGGTAAGACTTCCTTACCTATTATTATTTATGCAAGAATTGTACCATAAAAATCGATTTTGAGCAAGCCCATTATTGTATAAAATAATATATTTCTCTAAAAAAGCACAAGAGCCCAAATCTTTGAAATATAAATTTGTCTCTATTTTCTCTCCCCTTACACATTGATTTTTATATAAACACTTTTTCCATTTTTATACTTTCTTTGCCTTTTTTTCAAAATTCGCCATTTTTCTCAAAACCGAAAAAGTGATAAAACAATGTAATAATATTGACGAGTATCAAAAAAGCCGTCGATTAAAGTTATCATTTAATCGTTCGGCTTAATAAGTATTATATTCGTATTATATCGAACTTGTACACAAATTGAATTATTTTACAAAACTTTTTACATTAAAACGACAACCCTGTCATAAAGATGTATTTCATTGCTTCGTTTTTGTCGGGTTCCACGCCTTCTCTGCCCTCGGAATAAATCTCGCACAGATGGAGCATGGCATTTTTGTTGCCTTTGTCCGCAAGTTCTTTGTACAGAGTTATCGCTTTGGTGACATCCTTATCTACGCCGATACCCTCTTCCAAACATTCGGCAAGACGAAGGATACACTCGGGATTCCCGCCCTCGGCTCCTCGGGCATAATAAGCGGCAGCCTCTTTCTTCGCGTCCCTTTCGGCGAGAAAAGAATATTCGGGTTTTTGCAACATTTCACCCAAGAACAAGCACGCGTCGCTAAAACCGAGTTCGGCGGCTTTGGCATAGCAATCGAACTTTCTTACATACGGCAGTTTCGAAACAAATTCCTTCTTCTTTTCTTCGGCGACTCCGTCCTGAAGTTCGAAAATCTCCTCTCCGCCCGCGGGCAATAACAGTTGAAGATCGCCCTTCATCGCCCAGGCTTCGCCGCTGCCCGCCTCGCAAGCCCTCTCCAAAAGACGACGATATTCCGACAAGGACTCTTCGTCGTCGAATCCCGTCAGTTTCGCCTTCGCGACAAGAGCCTCTTTATTATCGAGCATACACGCGCGATCCAAAAATTCCAAGGCTTCTACTGCTTTTCCCTTTTCGGTAAGTTCGCAGAAACGATCATATTCCTCTTTGCCTTTTTCAAAAGACATTTCCTTTCCTCCGTTTTTCAAAATCCCAAGTCTATTATCCCGAGATGCTCCAAAAGAATTTTTATTCCTATTAGCACGAGCACTATTCCGCCTATCAAAGTCGCTTGCTTTTCGAATTTATTGCCGAATTTATGACCTATTATAACGCCTATAAAGCAAATCGCAAAAGTAACAACGCCTATTATCAGTACAGACCACCAAATCGACAATCCGTCCATTATGGCAAAAGTCACTCCCATCGCCAACGCGTCTATACTCGTTGCGATAGCCATCAAAAAAAGTTCTTTTATATTAATATTCGGTTTTTCATCGGTCGCCTTTTCTGTTTCGGAAGCCTCTTTCTTTGCAAACACGGCGTCGTATATCATCTTTCCGCCTATAAGCAACAGTAATCCGAACGCCACCCAATGATCGACATTCTTGATAAGACTCTCGAATTGCGTGCCGAGCGCCCAACCGATAAGAGGCATCGCCGCCTGAAAAAAGCCGAAAGTAAACGCTATTATGACCGCATGCTTATAATTTATCTTACGCATACTCAAACCGCGACACATGGAAGCGGCAAAAGCATCCAAGGACAAAACAATTCCTATTAGCAAAACTTCGAGTATTCCCATAAGACTCCCTATTGATAATTATGCTATGCGAAAGAACTCAAGATTATATCGAAACTATCGATTTTTGCGTCCGTCGGCTTTTGCCATAAATTTTTCGTTATCTATGATAAAGCGTTCATGGCGTCCCTTTGCAACTTGACCCGCTTCGTCGTATGCCGCAACTTCGAAAACAAGACGTCTGTGATCGACCTCGACAAGTTCGCTTTCGAAACGGACGTCCATTCCGACTACGGAAGGCGCAAGATGCTCCACTTCCACCTTCGTTCCCACCGTTCCGCAACCTTCGGGAAGCAAAGGTTGAACGCTGTCTTTGCACGTCGCTTCTATCATGGCAATAAGATATGGCGTGGCAAAGACGGGCAACAATCCGCTGCCCATGGACGCGGCAGTCATATTATACTCGACTTTGACGATTTTTGTATTTTTTATCCCCGTCTCCATAATCTCGCTCTCAATACTTCTGTTTTCGGATTTTTCCGTCTTTCTTATGTATGGTTATACTGCCGTCCTGATTTGCCGCCTTCTCTTTGGCAAATTCAATAGCCTCGGCTTGAGTCTTGAACAACTTCAACGCTTTCTCGCCTTTTGCGAATTTTACCTGCCACATACCGTCTTCTCGCAAAGAAACATGATAATTTTTATTTACTGCCGCTTTTTTGTCGTCGGCATTTTTATTATCCGTTTCCGCCGTCTTGGGCTGCTCTTTTGCTGCGGGTTGAGGTTGAGCCTTGGGCTGTTCTTTTACCGCGGGTTGGGGTTGAGCCTTGGGCTGTTCTTTTGCCGCGGGTTGGGGTTGAGCCTTGGGCTGTTCTTTTGTCGCAGGTTGGGGTTGAGCCTTGGGCTGTTCTTTTGCCGCGGGTTGAGGCTGAGCCTTGGGTTGTTCTTTTGTTGCGGGCTGGGGTTGAGCCTTGGGTTGCTCTTTTGCCGCGGGTTGGGGCTGAGCCTTGGGCTGTTCTTTTTCAGCAGGCTTTGCGGGTTGTTTTTCCACAACTACTACATTTTTCTTTTTCCTAAAAAAACACATTTGGAAATACCTCACTTTATATAAAATTATTTTTTATTTATAATATTTTACTGCCGATTCGAAGAGTTTTATGTCGTAATTTCCGACAACGTTTTTATAAAGATTGCTGCCGACTCTTTCGCAGTGTCCCATTTTTCCGAAAATTCTGCCGTCGGGTGACGTTATTCCTTCTATCGCGAATACCGAACCGTTGGGATTGAACTCGACGTTCATGGAAGGATTGCCTTCGTAATCGACGTACTGAGTCGCAATCTGTCCGTTCGCGGCAAGTCGGGAAATCAAATCGTTCGAAGCCCAAAATTTACCTTCGCCGTGAGAAATCGCGACGTTATAAATATCTCCCGGGGTTGCCATACAGAACCAAGGGGACGCGTTGGAAACCACTCGGGTACGGACGATCTTGGATTGGTGTCTGCCTATATCGTTAAACGTCAAGGTGGGGCTGTCCTTTTCGGCTGCCGTTATTTTGCCGTAAGGCACATATCCGAGTTTTATCAACGCTTGAAAACCGTTGCAAATTCCGCCCATAAGTCCGTCGGAAACATATAAAAGTTTGGAAACGGCGTCGCTTATTTTGCTGTTCCTGAAAAATGCCGTTATGAATTTTCCCGAGCCGTCGGGCTCGTCCCCTCCCGAAAATCCGCCGGGAATGAAGATTATATTGCTTTCCGCGATTTTCTCGGCAAATACCTCGACGCTTTCGGAAATAGCCTCTTTTGTCAAGTTTTTGATTACGAATATCTCGGCTTTCGCCCCCGCCGCTTCAAACGCTTTGGCGGTATCGTATTCGCAGTTCGTACCCGGGAATACGGGAATAAGAACTCTGGGCGCGGCGACGGTAAAACGCGCCGAACGCGGCTCCGCAGAGTACAAAAGTTTGGGTATCATCCTTTCTTTCGCGGCAGTCTTAACGGGGAAAATCTTTTCCAAGCGCTCGGTATAGAGATCTTTTACGGTCTTGACTCCGACTTTTTCGTTGCCCAAAATAAATTCTTTTTCTTGAGTCACCTCGCCTATAACCTCGGCTCCGCGAATTTCCTCGTCGCTTTCCAATACGAATGCGCCGTAAGAATATCCGAACAATTCCCGAGTCGTCATTCCGTTGTAAACACGGAAAGAATATCCGTTGCCCAAACTCATTTTCAGTAAGGCTTCGGCAATGCCGCCGTAACTTACCGCATAACATGCCGAGATCTTTTTTTGCTCGGTAAGTTCCGATACCGTTCTCAAATTGTTCTTGAAACTTTCGGGCTCGGGCATTCCCGTCGCGTCGGTCTTGCATCTCAAAAGATAAATTTTATCCCCGACACGCTTAAATTCGGGAGAGATTATTCTGTCGGCTTGCGTATGAGCAACCGCAAAACTTACAAGCGTAGGCGGCACGGAAATGTTTTCGAATGTTCCGCTCATGGAATCCTTTCCGCCTATTGCCGCAACTCCGAGATCCAACTGCGCTTTGAATGCGCCGAGCAATGCCGACATGGGCTTACCCCATCGTCTTTCGTCATGCTGAAGTTTCTCAAAATATTCCTGAAAGGTAAGATAAATATCTTTGTAGGGCGCGCCTGTGGCAACCAATTTGCCGACAGACTCGCATACTGCAATATATGCTCCCGCAAATTGATTTATTTCGGATATGTAGGGATTAAAACCGTACGCCATCAACGAACAGTCGTCCGTTACGCCCTTTTCCACCGATATTTTGTTTACCATTGCCTGAGGAGGCGTCATCTGATACTTACCGCCGAAAGGCATAAGTACCGTTCCCGCGCCTATTGTGGAATCGAACCTCTCGACAAGACCTTTTTTACTGCACACATTGAGGTCGGAAGCAAGTTTTTTCAAATTCTCTTCATTGTTGCCGACGACTTGTCTGTATACCTTATGCCCTTCGTCGATGTTTACGCGTATATGCTTTTCCGCGCCGAACGAGTCCAAAAATTCGCGCGCAATATCCACTATGAGGTCGCCTTGCCAATACATTTTAAGACGTTTCTCTTCTTTTACTTCGGCTATTACCGTCGCTTCGAGATTTTCCGTCTCGGCAAGAGATATGAATCTGTCAACGTCGGCGGCAGCCACCGCAATCGCCATTCTCTCCTGCGATTCGCTTATTGCAAGTTCCGTTCCGTCGAGTCCCTCGTACTTTTTGGGAACTTTATCGAGATTTATCTCGAGTCCTTCGGCAAGTTCTCCGACAGCGACGCTGACTCCGCCCGCTCCGAAGTCGTTACAACGTTTTATAAGTTTTGCCGCTTCGGGATTGCGGAACAACCTTTGAAGTTTTCGTTCTTCGGGCGCATTTCCCTTTTGCACTTCCGCGCCGCAAACAGCCAAAGATTTTACTGTGTGAGATTTCGAGGAACCCGTAGCTCCTCCGCAACCGTCTCTGCCCGTTCTGCCGCCCAATAAGATAATCTTATCTCCGGGTTGGGGCTGAAGTCTTTTGACATTCTCTTTGGGAACGGCGGCAACGACTGCGCCTATCTCCATTCTTTTCGCTTTATATCCGTCATGATAAATCTCGTCAACAAGTCCCGTCGCAAGTCCTATCTGATTGCCGTATGAACTGTAACCTGCCGCTGCAGATGTGGTTATCTTACTTTGAGGAAGTTTTCCGGGTAAAGTCTCGGAAAAAGGCACCGTGGGGTCTGCGCAACCCGTGACTCTCATCGCCGAATAAACATACGCTCTTCCCGACAACGGATCCCTTATCGCGCCGCCTATACAAGTCGCCGCGCCGCCGAAAGGTTCGATTTCGGTGGGGTGATTGTGCGTTTCATTCTTGAACATAAGAAGCCAATCTTCGTCTTTTCCGTCAACTTTGATTCTTATATTGACAGAGCATGCGTTTATCTCCTCGGACTTGTCGAGGTCGGGAAGCATTCCCTTCGAATCAAGATATTTAGCGGCAACGGTCGCAAGATCCATAAGGCATATCGGCTTTGTCCTTCTCATCTCTTTGCGAACTTCGAGATAACGATTGTACGCCTCTTGCGCGTTTTTATCATTGAAACGCGCGTCGTCGATAATCGTCATAAAAGTCGTATGTCTGCAATGATCCGACCAATATGTGTCTATTAATTTGAGTTCGGTAACCGTGGGGTTCCTGCCCTCTTTGCGAAAATAACTTTGGCAAAATTCAATGTCCGATGCGTCCATCGATAATCCGTACTCGTCGATAATATGTTGCAACCCTTCTTTGTCGGCTTCCGAAAGTCCCTCTACGATCTTGACTTTGGCAGGCGCGGTAAAATCATCGGCAAGAGTCTCGGGCAATTCCTCGCTCGCCTCGCGGCATTCCACGGGATTTATCAGATATTTTTTTATCTTCGCAAGCTCTTCTTCGCTTACTCCCTTTATCAAATAGGTCTTTGCCGAAGTTACTTTGGGTCTGTTTCCCAAAGTCATTATCTGGTTGCACTGCGCCGCGCTGTCCGCGCGCTGATCGAATTGTCCCGGAAGATACTCTACCGAAAATTTAATGCAGCCGTCTGCTTCCGCTCGTTCGAAAACATCGTCTGTCTGCGGTTCGGAAAATATCGTTTTCACGGCTCGCGCAAAATCTTCGTCGCCGAGTCCCTCGACGTCATAACGATTCAAAACTCTTATATCTTCGATTTTAAGATTCAAGGTAGACTCGAGGTCTCTCTTTAACTGCGACGCTTCGACATCGAAGCCCTTTCGCTTTTCGACATATATTCTTTTTACCATGTCTGTGTCTTTGCCTCCAATGCTCTCTTTCCTATATCACGACGGAAAAACTGTTTTTCGAAGTTGATTTTTTCCACCTCGGAATAAGCGGTCTTTACTGCTTCGGGAAGCGTTGCGGCAATCGCCGTTACACCCAATACTCTTCCGCCCGAAGTGACAAGTTCTCCGTCTTTTTCGCTTACTCCCGCATAGAAAACATCGGCTTTCTTTCTGTCTACTCTATCCGTAACGACAAAACCTTTTTCGTAAGCCGTAGGATAGCCTTTAGACGCCTTTATTACGCAACAAGCCGCCCCCGTATCGAATTTGACCATATCGCGAGACAACTTGCCTTCCCTTACGGCTATCATTATTTCAAGCAAATCCGACTTTAACAGCGGCAATACCACCTGCGTCTCGGGATCGCCGAAACGACAATTATATTCTATAACCTTGGGACCGTCTTTCGTTATCATAAGTCCGAAATACAGACAGCCTTTGAAAGGACAGCCCTCTTTCGCCATCGCCTTTATCGTAGGCTCGAATATCGTTTTTCGGCATATCTCGGCAACCTCTTCGGTAAAATACGGATTGGGCGCTATCGTACCCATTCCGCCCGTATTCAATCCCATATCGCCATCCAACGCCCTTTTGTGATCCATTGACGAAACCATGGGGACAATGTTCTTTCCGTCGGTAAAGCACAGAACGGAAACTTCGGGACCTTGCAAAAATTCTTCTATCACCACCGTTTTGCCGCTTTCTCCGAACTTGTTTTCGCGCATCATCGAGTCCAATGCGCCTACCGCTTCCTCTCTCGTTTGAGCAATAATCACGCCTTTTCCCAACGCCAATCCGTCCGCTTTCACTACAATGGGCGGTTCTGTTTCCGAAACATAATTTACAGCCTGTCGGAAATCTCCGAAAATCCTGTATCTTGCGGTAGGTATTCCGTATTTTGCCATAAGTTCCTTGGCAAAACCTTTGCTACCCTCTATCCGAGCGGCTTTCTTGTCGGGTCCGAAACATTTGAATCCGTTATCTTCGAGCATATCCACCGCGCCCATTACCAACGGATCGTCGGGAGTCACCACCACAAAGTCGGGCTTTCGCTCCAAACAGAATTTCAAAATTCCCTCGAGGTCGGTGGCTTTTATCCCCGTATTTTCCGCTTCTTTTATCCCCGCATTACCGGGAAGAGCATATATCTTTTCCACCTTGGGAGATTTCGCTATGCTCTTTATTATGGCGTGTTCCCTTCCGCCGCCTCCGATTACGACTATATTCATAAAATTCTCCTTATCAATGATGGAAAAGTCTGACTCCCGTAAAAGCCATTATAATACCGAGTCTGTTGCAGGTCTCTATTACCACATCATCACGAACGGAACCGCCGGGTTGAGCCACATACTCAACGCCGCTGTCTGCCGCTCTTTCTATATTGTCGTCAAACGGAAAAAATGCGTCGCTTCCGAGCGAAACGCCCTTTATCGTCTTCAAATAAGCCTTCTTCTCTTCCGCAGTGAAAGGCGCGGGTCGAACGGCAAAATATTTACGCCATACATCCTCTCCAATCACCTTTTCGCAGTCGTCGGAAAGATAAATATCTATTATGTTGTTTTTTTCGGGTCTCGAAACGGCGTCGGTAAATCTCAAATCAAGCACTTTTTCGTGTTGACGAAGATGCCACAAGTCCGCCTTCGTTCCCGCAAGACGAGTACAATGTATTCTGGATTGTTGTCCCGCGCCAACGCCTATGGCTTGTCCGTCCGCCGCAAAACATACCGAATTGGACTGAGTGTATTTCAAAGTTATAAGCGCGGTTATCAAGTCCGTGATCGCGTTTTCGGGGAATTTCTTCTTTTCCGTGACGATATTTCCGAGAACATCTCCGTCCAATACGGAGTTGTTTCTGCCCTGCTCGAAAGTAATTCCGAATACCTGTTTCCTTTCGATGGGATCGGGAATATAGTCCTTGTCGATCTCCACGACGTTATACGCGCCCTTCTTCTTACCCGCCAATATCTCCAACGCCTTGGGAGTATAGCCGGGGGCTATTATGCCGTCGGAAACTTCTCGCTGTATCAATCTCGCGGTGGTTTCGTCGCAAATATCGCTTAACGCTATCCAATCGCCGAAAGAACTCATTCTGTCCGTTCCTCGCGCGCGGGCATAAGCCAACGCCAAAGGACTGTCGTCAAGTCCCTCTAAGTCATCGACAAAACAAGATTTTTTAAGTTCCTTGCTCATGGGCTTGGCTATTGCCGCCGAAGTGGGACTTACGTGCTTGAAAGAAGTAGCGGCTACGACGCCCGTCGCTTTGGAAAGTTCTTTGACAAGTTGCCAGGAATTGAAGGCGTCCAGAAAATTTATATATCCCGGTCTGCCGTTCAATATTTTTATAGGTAAATCTTTCCCGTCCGACATGAAAATTCGCGCGGGTTTTTGATTGGGATTACATCCGTACTTCAGTTCGAATTCTTTCATCATTTGCCTCTTATTTGTTTTTGTTTATCAATCTGTAGTCTACGTGCTGCTTATCCATGAACTCCACATAGAGAGAGATCCTGTTGTCGGCATCGAGACTTTCCCAGAGTCTGTCGGTAAATCGATCTATTGTGCCTTCGATCTTTATTTCCCGAGGTTCTCCCTCGAACGAAGGCAACGGATCGCCGTTTCCGTTATACGTATGTATGAGTCTGCCCGTATTTTCGGATTTGCAATAGTCGAAAAAGTATCTGTTGCAGCCCGTTCCCAATGAATCCGAACTTTTCAGAATACTCAAAGTGTATGCGTCGCTGACAACGTCTATCATTCCGCTTATACGAGGCGTAAAGTTCGGCTCGTCGGGTTCGAAACAGCGAGTCGCAAGCGCCTGCTCAAAGGTCGAGCCTTTCGATAAATAGTCATAGACGGTATCGGTTTGATCTCCGTTGGTAACTATTACTTTGCTTCCTATCCTGCGTACAGGCGAATAAATAATCAAACTCGGATCCGTTACTTTGGAAACATCATAGGGCTTTATTATTATTCCGTCATCCGTCTTTACGAATATTCTGTTGCGGCTGTTCGTACTTCTGCCCATTATAAAATAAGCAAGCACCGCTTTGTGTTCCGAATGTCCGAGAATAATCCCGCGTCCCGCATAGGAATTGGGTTTCAAAACTTCTTCTATTGTTTTCATAGGCGATTCTCCTTGATTTTTTTACAAATTTTCTGTACCGCTTGCGGCAAAATTTTCCACTCCGCTTGCTCCATAACCCTTTTTTGAAGGACTTCGGGAGTGTCTCCGTCATGAACTTTGACGGCTTTTTGCATGATTATCTTGCCGCCGTCCGTGACTTCGTTTACATAATGCACGGTTGCTCCCGTCAATTTGACTCCGTATGCAAGCGCCGCTTCGTGTACCTTTAGTCCGTAAAAACCGTCTCCGCAAAACGATGGTATCAACGAAGGATGTACATTTATTATCCTTTGGGGATATCGGGATACAAAATCCGCGCTAAGTACCGTCATAAAGCCCGCAAGCACTATGAGATCGGCTTCGACTCTTTCGAGTTCTTTGAGTAAGGCTTCCTCAAATCCCTTCAAAGACGGAAAACTCTTTCTGTCTATAACGGTATGATATATCCCCGCATTTTCCGCTCTTTGCAAGGCATACGCCTTGGAATTGGAGGCTATGACCGCAACGATTTCTCCGTCCTTGAGTTTGCCCGCTTTTGCAAAGTCGATAATTGCCTGAAGATTTGTTCCGCCGCCGGAGACAAGTACAGCGACTCTCGTCAACATAAGATAACTCCGTCGCCTTCGACGATTTCACCCAAAATATAGGCGTTCTCGTTTGAAGAATGTAAAATCTCCAACGCCTTGTCCGCTTGTTCCGCGGGTACCGTCACGCACATTCCCACACCCATATTGAAGGTGTTGAACATATCCCGTTCGTCTATCTTCCCTGCCCGACGAATAAGGTCGAATATGGGAGGAATTACTACGGATTCCTTTTCTATCTTCGCCGCAAAACCCGCTTTGAGGCTGCGAGGAATATTCTCGAAGAAACCTCCGCCTGTAATATGAGACACCGCTTTTATTTTAACCGATTCGGCAAGTCTCAAAATGCTTTTAACGTAAATTCTCGTCGGAGTCAATAAAGTCTCTCCCAACGAAACTCCGCCGAGTTCGGCCACGGGCGTTTTTATATCGGCGTTTTCTATGTCGAATACCTTTCTTACAAGCGAAAAACCGTTGGAATGGACTCCGCTCGAAGGCAATGCGATTATCGCATCTCCCTTTTTCATGTCCTCGTTGGAAAAAACTTTGTCGGCATCCACCATGCCTACGCAAAAACCCGCAAGGTCATATTCGTTCTCGGGATAAAAGCCGGGCATTTCGGCGGTCTCTCCGCCTATAAGGGCGCATCCCGCTTCCACGCATCCGTCCGCAACGCCTTTGACTATCGAGGCGACTTTTTCGGGATAATTTTTTCCCACCGCAACATAGTCAAGGAAAAACAACGGTTTCGCTCCGCAACAAATAACGTCGTTGGCGCACATCGCAACGCAATCTATGCCCACGGTATCATGCTTATCCAAGAGAAAAGCGAGTTTGAGTTTTGTTCCCACTCCGTCGGTACCGCTGACAAGAATGGGGCGTTTCATTCCCTTTATGTCGGGCTCGTATAAACCGCCGAAGCCGCCTATATCCGAGACGACTCCTTTATTCATGGTGCGACCTATATGCTTTTTCATAAGCTCCACCGCTTTATATCCCGCGGTTATATCCACTCCCGCTTTTCTGTAGCTTTCGGAATAACTTTTATCCATTATTTGTTCCCCTTTTCGCTGAGTTTTTTTTCAAATCTGAATTTTTCGTTGATTATGGGCGTTTCGGTAGGATAGTTGCCGTCAAAACATGCCATGCAAAATCCCATATCCTTGCCGCACGCTATATTTTTACAATAGTCAAGTGTAAGATAACCCAGAGTATCTACGCCTATTATCTGACGGATCTCCTCGACGGTATGTTGATTCGCTATAAGATATTCTCTGTCGGGAATGTCCGTTCCGTAATAACAGGGGTTCTTGAAAGGAGGCGCGGCAACTCTCATGTGGACTTCCTTGGCTCCCGCTTCTCTCAAAAGATTTACCGTCCTTGCGCATGTCGTTCCGCGGACTATCGAGTCGTCCACAAGCACGACTCTCTTTCCGTTGACAACGGATTTTATCGCATTGAGTTTTATTCTTACTTTATCCTCTCGGGTCTTTTGTCCCGGAGCAATGAATGTTCTGCCTATGTATTTGTTTTTCAAAAATCCCGTTTCGTAACGAATGCCCGATTCGAAAGAATATCCGAGAGCCGCATCTATACCCGAGTCGGGCGCGCCTATGACGACGTCGGCGTCCACGGGGTAAGCGCGAGCCAAAAATTTTCCCGATTCCACTCTCGCGTCGTGAACGCAGCAACCGTTTATCACGCTGTCGGGACGGGAGAAATAAATATACTCGAATATGCAAAGAGTCTTTTTCGCTTTGCCGCAATGAGTCTTTATGCTGCGAATGCCTTCCGAAGAGAAAATAACGATTTCTCCGGGTTCTATGTCGCGTATAAATTCGGCGCCTACGGTGTCGAGAGCGCAAGTCTCGGACGCTATAACATAACTTCCGTCTTTCTTTTTCCCGTAACAAAGAGGTCTGAACCCGTTTTCATCGCGCGCCGCGATCATCTTTGTGGGAGACATGATACACATGGAATACGCGCCCTTTATCTTGTACATGGCGCGATCCACCGCCTCTTCGACGGAACCGCAGGAAATACGCTCTTTTATAATCACATAACTTATGACTTCGGTATCGCTGGTAGTATGAAAAACAAGTCCCTGTTCTTCGAGTTCGGAACGCAGTTGATAAGAATTTACAAGGTTGCCGTTGTGAGAAACCGCCATGCTGCCCTTTATATGATTAACCAAAATGGGCTGAGCGTTTTCTCTGCCTCTGCCTCCGCTCGTTCCGTATCTAACATGACCCAACGCCATATTTCCGTGTCCGAGTTTTTCGAGTTGTTCGAAAGAAAAAACATCGTTGACAAGCCCGTTATCCTTATGCAGTGTAAAAACGCCGTCGTCGTTGACTACTATACCGCACGCTTCCTGTCCCCTGTGTTGAAGAGCGTAAAGTCCGTAATAAACTTCCTTTGCGACATCTTGCCTTGTGGGACTGAATATTCCGAATACACCGCATTCTTCTCCGATTTTTTGCATTGAAATTATTCTCCCAAAAGTCTTTTGAGAACTTCGTGATATGCTTCTTCTACGCCGCCCAAATCCCGTCGGAAACGATCCTTGTCGAGTTTTTCGTGAGTGACGCTGTCCCAAAATCTGCATGTATCGGGAGAAATCTCGTCGGCAAGCACTATCTCTCCCGAAGAAGTCTTTCCGAATTCGAGTTTGAAATCTATAAGTTCTATGTTACATTCCGCAAGATATTCCGTCAAAATCGCGTTTATCTTAAGCGACATCTCGGCAATTTGCTTCAATTCGGCTTCGGTAGCCCACTTCATGGCGAGTATATGATAATCGTTTACCATGGGATCGCCGAGGTCGTCGTTCTTGTAGCAATATTCCAAAACGGTTCTCGAGAGTTTGACTCCCTCTTCGAGTCCCAAACGCTTTGCCAGCGAGCCTGCCGCAATGTTCCTTACGATAACTTCGAGAGGCACGATCTTTACTCTCCTTACCAAAGTTTCGGTATCGGAAAGTTGCTCGGCAAAATGAGTGTGAATACCGTTCTTTTCCAGCAATTTCATAAGATGATTGGTTACTCGGTTGTTTATTGCGCCTTTTCCCAAAATAGTTCCTTTCTTGACTCCGTTGAATGCCGTCGCGTCGTCCTTGTAAGAGACTATGCAATATTCGGGGTCGTCGGTGGCAAAGACTTTCTTTGCTTTTCCTTCATACATCTGTGTGGTTTTTTTCATATTTTTTCCTCCTGTTTAAATCGCCAAAGACGCATCTTTTTTTATTATTTTTTCCTCGTCCGCCTTCCTTGCCGCATCCAATTTCTCGGCCAAAGTCGGATCTCCTGTCGATAATATCTGTATGGCAAGCAATGCCGCGTTTTTCGCTCCGTCTATCGCGACCGTCGCCACGGGAATACCCGAAGGCATCTGCACCGTAGACAACAATGCGTCAAGTCCGTCGAGCGTCGATGACTTGACGGGAATACCTATGACGGGTAATGTCGTATTCGCCGCAATCGCGCCCGCAAGATGAGCCGCTTTGCCCGCCGCCGCAATTATAACCCCGAATCCGTTATCGCGGGCTTCCTTTGCGAACTTTTGCGTGAGCGCGGGCGTCCTGTGCGCAGAATAAATATGCGCCTCTACGGGTACGCCGTATGCTTTCAACTCCTCTATTGCGGGAGAAACTACGGGTAAATCGCTGTCGCTGCCCATTATGATCGCAACTTTTTTCATCTGATTTTTTTACCTCCGCTGCCTTCGAAAAATTTTAAGGCAGTCTTAAAAAAGAAAGACTGCCCGGTCGGTCAACATAAAAAGAATTTTTGCTCCACGGTGGCGAACTGCCACTTTACCGACAGTTACAAAAATTTTTATTTACTCTTAATATTATATAATTTATATATAAATTAGTCAAGTGAATGAGATATCATTATATCAACTTACCGATTTTTTACATAGCAATCGCAATAAGCGCAACGATATTCGCCATCGGAAAATATAAATTCTTTTTCCAATTCTCTCTCCGTTTTCGTGACGCACTTGGGATTGGGACAATTCAAGTCTTTATGTACTTCGCTCTTGCGCGCATTATAAGGCATATCCTTTTCTCTCAGAAGTTTCAATATAAGCGCCATTCTCATGAGTTTCCCGTTGAGAGTCTGTCTGAAATAAGCCGCCCGAGGATCGGAATCCACCTCGCACGCTATCTCGTTTACTCTCGGCAAAGGATGCAAAATACGAAGGCTCTTCTTTGCTCCCGCCAACTTTTTGTTGTCGAGTATGTAACAATCTTTGACTCTCATATATTCCTTCTCGTCGTCGAAACGCTCCTTTTGTACTCGCGTCATATACAGAACGTCGAGTTGGGACATATATCGATCCATATCGGTGGTTTCGACGTATTCGAGTCTTTCCGCCTTCATAAAATCTTTCATATACGAAGGAAGCGCGAGTTCGGAGGGAGAAATAAGTACGAATTTGTTCCCCGCATATCGCGACATTGCGTTTATGAGAGAATGGACGGTTCTGCCGTATTTAAGGTCGCCGCAAAGTCCTATCGTCAGTCCCGTAAGACTGCCGCATTCTCGGTGGATCGTAAGCAAGTCCGCCAAAGTTTGCGTCGGGTGGCAATGCCCTCCGTCTCCCGCGTTTATTACGGGAACATCGGCGGCTTTTACCGCGGCAAAAGCCGCTCCTTCTATGGGATGTCTCATAGCTATGATGTCCACATAATTACTTACCACTTTTACGGTATCGCGTATGCTTTCGCCTTTGGTAGCGGAACTCGACGAAGCCTCGGAAAAGCCCAACACGGAACCGCCGAGTTCGAGCATGGCGGCTTCGAAACTGAGTCGCGTTCGGGTAGAGGGTTCGAAAAACAATGTAGCCAATTTCTTGCCCTTGCAACTTTGGCAATATTTTTCCTTGTTTTGCGCTATATCTTCGGCTGTTCTTATGAGTTCATACAGTTCCTCTACCGAAAAATCCGTCACATCCAAAAGATGTCTCATCGTTGTATCTCCTTATTTTTTTTCAGTCGCGCCAAGAGGGATCGTCGGGACATGCGCGGAATTTACGCAATCTTGCTACATCTTCTTTCTTTATATATCCCGTTTCCGCTGCAAGTTCCGTAAGCACATCGAAATTGCAAAGAGAATAATTGACTGCGTTCGCCTCTTTGAGTTTATCCAAGCCCTTCTGCATACCGTAAGTGAATATGCTCACGATACCCAAAACTTCGGCTCCCGCCTCGCGCAATGCTTCGACTACTTCGATCGCGCTGCCCGCCGTGGAAATCAAATCCTCGACGACAACCGTCTTTTGCCCTTTTTCGAGTTTCCCTTCTATCCTGTTGGTTCTGCCGTGATCCTTGTTGGAACTTCTGACATATCCCATGGGTAAGCCCATGATTTGCGCGCATATAGCCGCGTGCGCTATGCCCGCTGTGCTTGTGCCCATAAGAACCTCGACATCGGGAAAGTGTTTTTTTATGAGTTCGACAAGTCCGTTCTCCACTATCGTTCGGGACTCGGGCGCGGTAAGAATCAATCTGTTATCGCAATATATAGGGCTTTTTATGCCGCTTGCCCAAGTAAAAGGCTCGTCGGGACGGAGAAAAACCGCTTTTATTTTAAGCAGTTCCGCCGCCACTTTCTGTTCGGTATTCATAATTTCTCTCCTTTTGGATTATTTTCCCAAAAAATCTTTTTTGACGCGTTCATACGCTTCCACGGGATCGGGCGCCGCCGTTATGGGTCGTCCCACCACTATATAGTCCGAACCGATTTCCGCCGCCTCGCGCGGGGTCGTCACTCTGACTTGATCTCCTATCTCTCCCGAAGGATAACGTATTCCCGGAGTCACTGTCAAAAACTCCTTTCCGCACCTTCCCTTTACCAAAGCCGCTTCGCGCGGAGAACATACCACTCCGTCAAGTCCCGCGGTCTTTGCGTTGAAAGCGTAAGATGCGACGACTTCTTTCAAATCGGCATTTATCAAAAGTTCCTTTTGCATTCGCTCTTCGGAAGTGCTTGTCAACTGCGTTACCGCCAAAAGCAAAGGTCTGGTACCGTCGGGTCTCATAAGCCCCTCGAGAGCAGCCGTCATCATTGCCGCCGTTCCCGCCGCATGAAGATTGACCATATCCACATCGAGTCGGGAAAGTACATTCATCGCTTTCTTTACGGTGTTGGGAATATCGTGCAATTTCAAGTCAAGAAATATCTTGTGTCCACGCTTCCTTATATTGCGTACGATTTCGGGACCTTCGGCATAGAACAACTCCATACCTATTTTTACAAAAGGCTTTTCTCTTCCGAATTTATCCAAAAACTCATACGTTTCGGCTGCGTTTTTGAAATCCAACGCTATTATTACGTCTTTTGCCATCAGTGCGCGCCTCCTATTATTTTGCTCAAATCATCTATTTTATAACTTTCCATAACGCTTGGCAACTGCTCTATTATCGTCTTGCAAGCGTACGGGTCGATAAGATTTGCCGTGCCTATCTGAACCGCGGTCGCTCCCGCAAGCATCATTTCCACAACGTCCCTCGCGCTCGTTATTCCGCCGACGCCCATTATCGGAAGCGTCACCGTTTCGTATACATCGTATACCATTTTCAACGCTATCGGAAAGACTCCCGCTCCCGAATAGCCGCCCGCTTTCATCTTGACTACGGGTTTTCGCGTTTTCAAATCTATTCTCATGCCCGATAAGGTGTTTATAAGCGTTATTCCGTCGGCTCCGCCTGCGGCGCACGCCTTCGCCATTATTTTTATATCTGTGACATTGGGGCTGAGTTTTACAAATACGGGTTTGGAAGTGACTTCTCTTACGGCGCGAGTCACCTCGTAAATTCTGTCGGGATCTGTTCCGAATGCCGCGCCGCCGCCGTGAACGTTGGGACAACTGACATTGACTTCTATTATGCCTACCATATCGCTCTCGGACGCTTTCGCCGCGCAATAAGCAAATTCTTCTACGGAAAAGCCGCTTATGTTCTGAATTACGGGCTTTTTATAAACCTTCGCGAGCAAAGGATATTCTTTGTTTACAGCCTCGTCTATACCCGGATTCTGCAAGCCCACGCTGTTGATGAGTCCCGCGGGACATTCCGCTATTCTCGGAGTGGGATTCCCGAACCTCGCCTCTTTCGTGCTGCCCTTCAAAGATATGGAACCCAATATGTTTATATCGTAAAACTCCGCAAATTCATATCCGAAGCCGAATGTGCCGCTTGCGGGAATGACGGGATTATCGAGTTTTATTCCGCATAATTCAACAGCCGTTTTTACCATATAACTTCTCCTTTTTCGAATACGGGTCCGTCTTTGCACACTCTTTTGGCTCCGTTCCGCGTCTGTATCGAACAGCCGAGACATGCGCCGAAACCGCACCCCATTCTCTCTTCCAAAGAGATTTGTCCCTTCCCGAAAGTGTTTTTCTCTACCGCTTTCAACATCGGCAAGGGTCCGCAGGCATAAAAATAATCATAATCCGCGCCCGTCATCGCATCTGTGACAAAACCTTTGATCCCCTCGCTTCCGTCAACCGTGGTGATCGTCACGTTCGCTCCGAGGCTTCGGAATTTATCGGCATAGAAAATTTCGCTTTTTGTATTGAAACCCATTATGACATCGACAAGTTTACCTGCCTCGAAAAGTTTTTCGGTCAATAAATAAAGAGGAGGAAGTCCCACGCCGCCGCCTATGACAAGCGCTTTTTTGCTCGTTTTCGAGACGGAATAGCCGTTACCGAGTCCCACGAGAATATCGAGAGCAAACCCTTTTTTCAATCCGCTCATATATTCCGTTCCTCGTCCCACGACCTTGTATACAAGAGTCAGTTCGTCTTTTCCGACGTCGCATACCGAGATGGGACGTCTCAACGAAAAGCCTGCAAGAGCAATGTTTACGAATTGTCCGGGCGCGGTAATCGCTGTCACGTCCCCTTTCAAACGCATTTCGTAAACGCCTGTCGTCAAACGTTCGTTTGAGATAATCGTCATTATTTCTTTTTTCATAAACTGTTCCTTTCAGGCATCGATGGTGGAAATGGTTATCGTTATTTCCTCGAGTACGTCGAGCAAAACTCTTACGGTATCGAGCGCGGTAAACATCGTAACGTTGTTTTCTACGGCGCAACGCCTTATCATATATCCGTCCGACGCTTGGTCGAGAGCGTCGATGTCCCTTGTATTGATGACATAACTTACATATCCTTTCCTTATCGAATCGAGAATTTCTTCGCTGCCCTCGCTTATCTTTTTCTTTATTCTCGTTTTGATACCGTTCGCTTTCAGAAACTCTGCGGTACCCGCCGTCGCTTCGATATTGAAACCGAGGTTGTAAAATCTGCGGATAAGGGGCAACGCCTCTTCCTTATCCTTGTTTGCCAAAGTGACGAGGATCGTACCATAATTGGTGACGTTCATTCCCGAAGCCTGCAACGCTTTGAACAACGCTCTCGTGAGCGTTTTGTCGTATCCTATCGCTTCACCCGTGGATTTCATTTCGGGAGAAAGATAAGCGTCGAGTCCGTGTATCTTAGAGAAAGAAAATGCGGGCGCCTTTACGTACCATTTTTTCTTTTCGGGAGGATATAACATATCGAGTCCCTGTTCTTTGAGACTCTTGCCCAATATTACCAACGTTCCTATATCGGCAAGGCTGTATCCCGTCGCCTTGGAAAGAAAAGGTACCGTTCGAGAAGAACGGGGATTTACCTCTATTATATAAACTTTTTCCTCTCTGTCCACTATGAACTGTATGTTGTACAGTCCCACGATACCTATTCCCAAACCCAACTGCTTTGTATAATCGAGAATCGTATCCTTGACTTTTTGACTTACGCTGAAAGTCGGATAAACGCTGATACTGTCGCCCGAATGTATTCCCGTCTTTTCCACGAGTTCCATTATTCCGGGAACGAAAACATCCTTTCCGTCGCATACGGCATCGACTTCGAGTTCTTTGCCCACGATATATTTATCGACAAGCACGGGTTGCTTTTCATCGATTTTTACGGCGGTGTCGAGATACAGTCTCAACGCTTTCTCGCTGCCCACTATCTGCATCGCTCTGCCGCCCAAAACGTAACTCGGACGAACCAATACGGGATAGCCTATTTCGCCCGCGGCTTTGACGCCGTCCTCTATATTGGTGACCGCCGTACCTCGCGGCTGAGGAATATTCAACTTCTTGAGAACTTTCTCGAAACTGTCTCTGTTTTCCGCGCGCTCTATCGCCTCTGCGTCGGTACCTATTATATTGACATTCCTGTCCTTTAACTTTGCGGCAAGATTGATTGCCGTTTGACCGCCCAAAGACGCTATTACTCCCAAAGGCTTTTCCAACTCTATGACGTTCATGACGTCCTCTACCGTAAGAGGCTCAAAATACAATTTATCGGAAGTCGTATAGTCGGTGGAGACCGTTTCGGGGTTGTTGTTTATGATTATGGCTTCATATCCGTTTTCTTTTATTGTCTTTACGGCATGAACCGTGGAATAATCGAACTCAACGCCCTGTCCTATCCTTATGGGACCCGAGCCCAGCACGATTATTTTCTTTCTGTCCTCTACTTTGCTCTCGTTCTCTATGTCGTAAGTCGAATAAAAATAAGGCACGTAACTCAAAAACTCGCTCGCGCAAGTATCTATCATTTTGTATACGGGAACTATGCCGTTCTCTTTTCTGAAATCCGAGATCTTTTCTTCTTCGGAATCCCATAACTTCGCTATATACGCATCCGAAAAGCCCATTCTCTTTGCCTCTTTCAGGACGGCAGTATCGAAAGGATTTTTCTTCAACGTCTTTTCATAATCGACTATCTCGCGTATCTTTTCCAAAAACAGCATATCTATTTTGGTAAGTTCATGCAGAACGGTGAGTTTTACGCCGCGTCTTATAAGTTCGCTCAATGCGAATAATCTGTCATGGCGACCTTCGTAACAATATTTTTCGAGTTCGGCGTCGGTATATCCGTCGAATTTTGCCAAATATATGTGATTTGCGCCGACTTCGAGAGACCTTACCGCTTTCAGCAAGCTCTCCTCTATCGTTCTGCCTATACTCATCACTTCGCCCGTCGCCTTCATCTGCGTTGTCAAAGTATTGGACGCGGAGGTAAATTTATCAAAAGGAAATCTCGCTATCTTGGTAACCACATAGTCAAGCGCAGGCTCGAAACTTGCGGGTGTGTTTACAAGAGGAATTTCATCCAATCTCAAGCCTACGGCTATCTTTGCCGATACGCGCGCTATGGGGTACCCCGAAGCCTTGCTCGCAAGCGCAGAGGAACGGGAAACGCGCGGATTTACTTCGATGAGATAATAATCGAACGATTCGGGATCCAATGCGAATTGGACGTTACAGCCGCCCTCTATTTTCAACGCTCTTATTATTTTCAAAGCGCTGTCCCTCAACATGTGATACTCTTTGTTGGTAAGAGTCTGAGAGGGCGCAACAACTATGGAATCGCCTGTATGTATACCTACGGGGTCTATGTTCTCCATATTGCATATCGTTATCGCGGTGTCGTTGCCGTCGCGCATAACTTCGTACTCTATTTCCTTGAATCCCTTTATACTCTTCTCCACAAGAACCTGTCCCACGGGTGACAACATAAGAGCGTTCTTCATTATTTCGCGGAACTCTTCTTCGTTCTCGGCAAAACCGCCGCCCGTTCCGCCCAAAGTGAAAGCGGGACGCAAAACAACGGGATAGCCTATCTTGTTTGCCGCATCTATTCCTTCCTTCATGGAATGAGTGATTTCGGAAGGCAAAACGGGTTCGCCCAAGTCGATACATAACTTCTTGAATTTTTCTCTGTCTTCCGCCTGTTCTATGCTCTCGGGACCCGTGCCCAAAAGTTCCACGCCGCATTCTTCGAGCACGCCTTTCTTGTAAAGTTGCATGGCAAGATTAAGTCCCGTCTGTCCGCCTATTCCCGGGAGCAATGCGTCGGGACGCTCGTAACGCAATATCTTGGCAAGATATTCGAGCGTCAACGGCTCCATATATACTTTATCCGCTACCGAAGTATCCGTCATTATTGTTGCGGGATTGGAGTTCGCCAATACAACGGTATAGCCTTCTTCTTTGAGAGCAAGACATGCCTGTGTTCCCGCATAGTCAAATTCCGCCGCTTGTCCTATAACTATGGGACCGCTGCCTATTACCAATATCTTTTTCAGATCGCTTCTTTTTGGCATTTTGCTTCCTCCATTATCTCGATAAATCTGTCAAACAGATAGCCGCTGTCTTGCGGACCGGGAGCGCTTTCGGGATGATATTGTACCGAAAACAATTTATCCTCGGGACATTCGAGTCCCTCTACCGTCTTGTCAAGAAGGTTTATATGCGTAACTTTCAAAGGCGTTCCTTTAAGGCTCTCTTCGTTTACCGCATAACTGTGGTTCTGACTCGTGATTTCTATCTTTCCGTCTTTCAATCTCTTTACGGGGTGATTGCCGCCTCTGTGACCGTATTTGAGTTTGTACGTTTCTCCGCCGTATGCAAGGCAAATAAGTTGGTGCCCCAAACATATTCCGAATATCGGATATTTTCCCTTTAACTCTTTAAGAAGGGATATAGTCTCGGGAACGTCTCGCGGGTCGCCCGGACCGTTGGAAAAGAAAATTCCGTCGGGTTTCAAAGCCTCTATTTCTTGCGCCGTGGTATTGAAAGGAACTATCGTCACGTTACAGCCCTTTTTGTTGAGGCTCCTTATGATATTGTATTTTATCCCGCAATCCACGGCAACTACATTGTATTTGGGATGTTGCGTACGCGAATACCATTTCTTTCGGCAACTCACTTTGGATACTGCGTCGGTGGGAATGGAAGAACGTTTGAGCCTTTCCACCGCGTCGAAAGTCGGCGTGTCGGCATCCGTTATAAGACAAATCCTCGTGCCCTCGTTCCTTATCGAACGGGTAAGCATTCTTGTATCCACACCGCCTATGCCGGGTATCCC
This sequence comes from uncultured Clostridia bacterium, assembly GCA_947581755.1. Lineage (GTDB taxonomy): Bacteria > Bacillota > Clostridia > Christensenellales > Pumilibacteraceae > CANPVN01. The sequence goes on from CANPVN010000002.1 coordinate 94,407, forward strand.
GAACTCGGCAAGTTTTTCCGAAAGCGTTGACGTAAAGCGGAAATTGGAAGGCTCGTCGCAATAATCGCGCACAACAAGCGCGCCTATGGTAAGTACTCTCGTCTCATAATCTTCGTCCGTCATTCCGTAATTGCCTATTACGGGATAGGTCATAACCACTGCCTGATAAGTATACGATGGATCCGAAACTATTTCCTGATAACCGACAACGGAAGTGTTGAATACAAGTTCGCATACTTTTTCGCAATCGGCGCCGAACCCGTAACCGTAATACTCGCTTCCGTCGTCCAAAACTATTTTTTTATCGAATTTTCTGTCCATACCTTTTTGCCTCCAATTACCGTCATTATACATTTTCCGTAAACTTCTCTGCCCTCAAAGGGAGTTATCTTCCCTTTGGAAAGAAATTTATCTCCTTCTATCGTGTACTTTCTATTGAGATCGAACACCGCAAAGTCGGCTTTTCCGCCTTCTTTCAGAGCGGTACCTATACCGAACCTCTTTCTCGGCGCATCACTCATGATCTCTATCAACTTTTCCAAAGTTATTGTCTTTGTCCTTACAAGTTCGGTATAAAGAATGGGGAATGCGGCTTCGAGTCCCGATACGCCCATCGCGCTCCCTTCGAGTCCGCGCGATTTCTCCTCGGAAGAGTGCGGAGCGTGGTCGGTGGCTATCATATCGATAGTGCCGTCTTTTATGCCTTCCAAAAGAGCAAGCCTGTCCTCTTTGCTTCTGAGCGGCGGATTCATCTTAAATCTGCCGTCCTCTTTCAAGTCCGACTCGTCAAGCACGAGATAATGAGGCGCAGTCTCGCACGTCACATCGACTCCCCGCCTTTTCGCCTTACGTATAAGGTCTACGCTTTGCGCCGTGGAAATGTGACATACATGATATTTGCAACCCGTCTTTTCGGCAAGTCTCAAATCGCGCTCTATCATCGCAAACTCGCTTTCGGAACTTATTCCCTTGTGTCCGTGTTCGAGAGCGTATCTGCCTGCGTGGATATATCCGCCGTTACGCAACGAGTCGTACTCGCAATGCGCCGCAACCAAAACACCCGCGCGCGCCGCCTTTTTCATTATTTTTTCCATCATTTCGTCGTCCTGCACGCCTCTGCCGTCGTCGGAAAAGGCTATCGCGGAACCTTTGAGCGCGGCATAGTCCACCGCTTCCGCTCCCTTTTCTCCCTTCGTCAAGGCGGCATAAGGATAGACTCGAATGACTGCGTCTTTGCGTATGATCTCAAGTTCGCGTTCCATTGTCTCGACATCGTCGGGCACGGGATCGAGGTTGGGCATCGCGCATATATCGGTATATCCCGAAGCGGCGGCTGCCGAACTTCCCGTCTTTATCGATTCTTTATAAAAAAAACCCGGTTCTCTCAAATGCGTATGCACATCAATGAGACCCGGGAATATAAATAAATCGCTTAAATCGCAAAGGTTATCGCCGTCGGGAACAAGCGAATCTCTTATGGAAACAATGATATCGTCACGGACAGCCAAATCTGCCTTTTGTATTTTGCCGTCTATGTAAACTTCGGAATGTTTGTATAACGTTCTCATACTTTCTCCAAACTCTGCTTGCTATCTATCATAACAAATTTCGGCAATAAAGTCAATCACTTAAACCGTTGTTATTAAATTTTTCTGTGAGCCTCGAGGTAATATATGGGAAATCCCATATCGGAAAATCTTTTCTCGTATTCCGTCACTATATTGTTTTTCCCTATCGGATCGTCATGCAACGACAACGAAACGTTCCTTATCACGAAGCCGTAAGCCGACAACTGTTCTATCGAATAAGTGAAAAACTCGGGTTTGTCCGTCTTTAACGAGATAAAACCATCGGTAGCAAGCAAATAATCGTACACCTTCAAAAAAGTATCGGCGGTGAGTCTGAGGTTCGCCTGACTTTTTTTGGGATAAGGACAAGAAAAATTGAGATAAATTGTTTTCGCAATCCCTCTGTTCAAAAGTTTGGGCAAATATTTCGCGTTAGTTCTTATAAACAAAATATTATTTATGTCGTTCTTTCGAGCCTCTTCGCAAGCGGTCACGAGTACATTCCCCACGCTCTCGACGGCAACAAAAAATTTATCGGGCTCGGTAAGCGCCTTGCGTATTATGAAGCCGCCCTTCCCGCATCCGATTTCGAGTTCTATATCGTTGACGTTTTGCGGCAAAACCGAGTTCACCTCTCCGTACACGAGTCCGTAATTTTTCAATTCGTCTATATCGGGAGAATATTCCCAAAGTTTTCCGCTGCTTACGCATACGGAAAGTCTTTCTTCGAGATTGTGCTTGCGTCTCATCCTCATTAGTCGTCACCTCAAATAAAATTGTACCAAAAGACAACGGAAATTGTCAACGTATTTTTTATGTTTTAATTGACATATCCGAGCGAGGTCGTAAATAAAATTTAAGTACGGAGGTTTTTTATGATAAAACTAAGCGAACTTATAGGCAAGCCATTGTTGGAGTTAAGCAAAGCTGCCGTCTTTACCGTCGGCAATGTATTTTTCGACTATAAAAAGAATGCCGCCGTTGCCCTCGAGGTGATTTGCGGAGAGGACGACTGCGAATATAAATATCTCGGATTTGCGGATATTTACAAAATCGGAGACGCCGTGACAATCAAAAATTCTTCGGTATTCCGCAACGAACGAAAAAACGAATATGCCCCGAGTCCGCTCAACAAACTCGCTTATACTCAGGACGGAATTGTTTTGGGTACGATAAAAGACGTCGTTCTCGACAATGAAATCGTGAAATCCTATCTGACTGACGATAAAGAACTTTTATATCCCGTGATTTCCGTCTCATCCGACGCCATTATCTTCAACGACAGCGGAAAAACGCTGAATTTGGGAAAGCCTCGGATAATCAAAAAAGACAATCGCACGGTAAAAATCATCAAAGAAACTCCGCTTGTCGAAGCTCCTCGGGAAGAACAGGTCAAAATTCCCGCGACTCCCGATTACACAACGGTAATTCACTCTCCCCTCGCCGCGCCCGTAACAAAATACGACTTCTTGCTCGGAAAACGCGCCGATAAAGATATTTTCTCCAATTACGGAAAACTGATAGTCGGAACAAACGAACTTATTACCAACGAGATTATTTTGGCTGCAAAAAACGAAGGTAAACTCGTTCAACTCGCAATGCATTCAAGATAATTTACCGCATCTTTTCTATTATATTTTTATACATTTTTTCAGCCTGAAAGAATAGATATATCTGTCCTTTACGGGCTTTTTGAGTACTTTTTCGACAGCCTGAGAATAGATATCGAGTTGCGTTTTGTATACGTCGTTGATAACGTTCTCGGGTCTTGTGGTCTTATAATCCACGACAACGAATCCGTCGTCATCTTCTATAAGCAGATCTATCACGCCCTGAATGAGAACATCTCCCGTATCGCCGCCCACGTATGACGCCGAGGCGTTGTAGGTAAAGGGAAGTTCGCGATAAAAACTTTTGCCCGAAGTCATTTTTCTTATCTCGTCAAAGGCAACGGAAATCAAATCTTTATCCACAAGAGCGCGCTTTTCTTCGGGCACCTTTTCCCACTGACTTTCGAAAGGCAAAGTAAAATCCGCCTTTTCCATAAATTCGTGATAGGCGGTGCCTTTCAACAACGCGCTCTCGCTTCCAGAAAACTCCGAGTCCGTAAAGTCGGGTCTGTGAAGTTCTATGGGAGAAGTTGCTTCCGCAATCTTCGTAACATAACTCTTGCGTTCGTGTCGTGAGTAAGGAGAAGTGAAAGACATCCTCTTGCGAAGTTCTTGCGCCAACGCGCCCTCGCTCTTAAGTAAAATCAAACTATCCTCTTTTTTGGTGACTTCCTCGCATATAACGGGCTTTTCCACGGCGGTTATCGCAAAATAAATAAAATCCAAAGGTGAATTTTTATCAACGGGATCTTTTGCGTCCGTTGTCGTATCGCCATTCGTTTTATTTCTTTTCCCCTTTTCTCCGAAGATCGCAAGCGAATTTTTTGCGCGAGTCAAGGCAACATAAATAAGCCTTAACTCTTCTTCTCTCTGTCTCTTTTTTTGGTTTTGAGAGGCAACAAACCAATCGAGCGTCGGATTCTTTTGTCTGTTTTCCTCATCCCATTCTTTAAGATGCAATCCCAACTCGTCGAACATTATATCCTTGGTGTAATCGGTCTTGAGATATTGATGAGAGGTATCGAAAAAGAGTACGTGGGGAAATTCGAGTCCTTTGCTCTTGTGTATCGTCATTATATTGACGGCGTTCGTTCGATTTGGCGGATTGAAGGCGGGCGACGAAGATTTTATATAATTCAGATATTCGTAGACGCTCCCTATATATTTGCAGTCCGAGAGATGTTCGAGAAAGGCGTTCAGTACTTCGGGAGCGTTGGGATCGGGCGAAGCAAACAGATATTTGAAATAATCATGCTCGTAAACCAACTTGTTTACGGTATCGTAAATGGAAAAGAAACGCGAATATTCATAATATTCTTCTATCTTTTTTCGGAATGCGGCAAGTTTTTCGCCCACATTCGGCAAAGAAAAATTACACGTCTTTGCGTAAAAATTCTCTCCTTCGGAAAGCGCTATCTCGGCAAGTTCGGAATCGGTAAAGCCGCCGAAAACGGACTTCATCACCGCTATAAGGCTCATCTCGTCACGGAAGTTGTTGAGAAGTTTCAAAAAAGAAATTATTGGCATGATTTCCCGTCTCGAACCGAAAGTCTCTTCGTCAAGACTTATATAGGGTATTCCGCGCGCCTCGAAACACGATTTCAGATAGCCCACCTGAGCGGAATTTTGTCTTATAAGCACGGCGATATCTCCGAAATCGGCGCCTCCCTCTATCAAACTCAAAACATAATCCGCGGCGCAATCGGCTTGAGAAGTGCCGAGGTGACGCTTGGAATCCTGGAGAATATCGTAAATTTCATTTTCCGTTTCTTCTTCCTCGGGTTTTTCGGATATAAAGGCGGAGACCTCTCCTTCGCTCGGTCTTATACTCTTCAACATGGCTTCCGAGGCATAGTCGGTACCGCCGAAATCGACGGTCATAAGTTTACTCATAACGCCGTTGCAAAAATCCGTTATAACTTCGCCGCTGCGGAAATTTACGTTGAAATCGATAGCCTCGCCGCCTATTCCGCTCTTGTATTTACGATACCTTTCCAAAAAGATATTGGGTTCGCAACCGCGAAAAGCGTATATGCTTTGTTTGATATCGCCGACATAAAACATCAAACTTCGCTCGGCAAGGCAATTTAAGATCCTTTCCTGCAACGGGTTTATATCCTGATATTCGTCCACGAAAACATAGTCGTATGAGTTTATTATCTCTTCCCTTATGCCTTGGGTATCAAGCAACTTCGCCACTCCGTGTTCGAGATCGTCAAAATCCATAAGCGATCTATCCGCTTTTTCCGCTTCGTAACGCTCTTTAAGTTCCTTTGTAAGCCTTACAAGTTCGGTTTTGAAACCCGAAGTACACTCGACGGGCATAGTCCGAGAGGAAATATATTCGCCGACCAATGACTGAGCGGCTTTTTTGATGATTTTAAATTCTTCGTTGATGTCTGCAAACTCGCCCGAGACATTTCCTCGCGGAATGGTAAGCGTCGGGATCTGCAAATTCAGAAAACTTTTAAGTTCCTCGATATATTTATAATTGCGTTCGAATTTGGCTTGTCTCGTTTTGAGATCCAACTCCTCGAGGCGATCCAAAAGCCTTTTCTGCTGTTTGGAGAAATTTTCGAGTAAAATCTCTTTCCACTTCTCGGGATCGCTGTCCGCCGCATGCTCCAACCAAAAGTCGGGATCGTCTCGCGTCATGGCAAAAGAATAAATCGATTGAACGGTTTTTCTTAATGTGTCGTCATTTCTGGAGGTGTAAAGTTTTTCGTAAAGATTGCAGAACGACTCTTCGCCCGCAAGAAGATTTTCTTGGATTATATCGTCCAATATGCCCGAAAGCACGATCTTGGATTCCCCCTCTTCGAGTATATCGAAAGAAGGGTCTATACCCATATAATAAAAATATTTTTTTATTATTCTTTGATACCAACTGTGAAGATTTGTAATATCGGCTTGCGGCAATATCTCCATCTGACGCTTGATATGAGCGTCTGTACCCGCAATTTTACCGAGAGAATTGTACATCTTTTCGCGCATATCCGCCGCCGAACTCTTTGTGAATGTCGAAATCAACATTCGCTCGAGATCCGCGCCTTCTTTTACTATGGAAAGAATACGCTCCACCATTACCGTGGTCTTGCCGCTTCCCGCAGACGCCGAAACTATTATGTTTTTATCACGGAGTTCTATCGCTCTCTTTTGTTCATTCGTCCAATTCATCGTTGCCCTCCGTAAAATTTTCCAATTTCTTTCTTCTTTGTATCCTGTAACCGTTACTGCTCGAATAACGACAAATTTCTTTGCAATCGCAATATCGGCACGCCGTCTTTCGTCCGTACATATACGGCGCGGTCGCAATATATCCTTTCTCCATCAACGAAACGGCTCTGTCCGCCAAACTTTTGGCATAATCGCCGAGACTGCAAAGACGTTTTTCATCTATCCCCATACTCGCGGACAATTTTTGCTTCCCGTCTTTTGCAGTCGTTACTTTTGCGGCAATCACTTTGGACTCATAGTCCGAGCCGTCGAAATGCGTGTCCATTTGTCTTAAAAGTTTTCTGTCGAACAGTCCGTTGAAACGCAATTTCTTTTCTTCGGTGTTCCAATTTATTTTGAACGGAAACAAGAAAATTGCCGCGGGCTTGTAACCGTTGAGCCTTAATACATAGGAATAAAGAGAAAGTTGTAAATTCGTGCCGTAAAAAACTTCGGTGGGGTCGAAATCGGCGTTACCCGTCTTGTAATCCACTATTCTCGCCCTGTCTTTCCATACGTCCATATAGTCTATTTTTCCGCAAAGCCAACCGCCTTCGGCTTCCGTACCCAATCGAAAACTTTTCAATCGAGAGTCGGGATAACCGAAACTTATCTCTTCTCCCACGGCGATAAATTCTCCCGCCGAAAAGTGCGAATTCAAAACTTCGCAACCCTTTATCGCTTCCGAAATCAAAAAGTCCAAAGTCGTCGGCTTTGTAATAAGACCTTTTTTCGCATGCTCGTTTATGACGTTTTGCGTCAATTCCCCGACAAAAGAGGCTATGTCTCCGCCTTTGTATTTCTTGATAAAGAGTTCTGCTACTTTATGTAAAATGTTTCCTATATCGTTTGCGCCTATCTCCGCCTTTTCCGCGGGTTTTGCCCGAAGTCCGTATGTGATAAAATGCATATATGGGCATTTGTAAAAAGCCGACAGCCGCGAAACGGAAAACACCGATGAGGAGAACAGTTTTTCGGCAAATTCTCGGGGTAAAAATTCCTCTTCGCGCGGCAAAGAATATCTGTAAATTTGCTCTCCGAGAGCAGTGAAAAGAGGAAAAGCGACGTCTCGGACATTGCCGCGAATATCACCGAAAAGAGAATACTCGGACATGGCGTTCAATAACAACTCTTCGGCGGCGGGACGAACTCCCGCAAAAAAGGGCAACAGAGAATTGTCGTTATACAAATGAGTCAATTCATCGTCTCTCGTCGTCACGATAACTTTCTTTTGCGCGATCAAGTTCTTCAAAGTCGCGCTTTTCCCCGAAGGTAAATTTTTATCGTAAGAAATAAAAAGCTTGTCGGCGCTCGAAAGCAACATACATAACTCCGAACAGTGTCGCTTGTTCGTTTCCGACGAAGTTATAAGTTCGAGATTTGCCGCGGAAATATCATAATCGCTTATAATGCCGCTTTCTTCGCTTTTGACAGGCAAAACGTCCTCGTTGAAATCTGGAATAAACATGTAACGAAAATGCTGTCCTCGGAAAGCCGTTACGTCTCCCACGGCGACGGAACCGCTCAAAGGCGGGAGCAACGCTATTTCCACCGCTTCTATACCGTCCTCGAAAATCTCGCTCAAAAGCGTAAAATCCGCGTTTTCCGCAAGCGCAGATATGAATTTAACGGTTTTCAACAATTCTTCGACGGAGTTTATTCCCATCTCATCGTCGAATTTCTTGCCTATCTCTCCTTTCCTTTTGCAAACTTCGCTTACGTATTCGTAAAAATCCGCAGAACGAACCGAAGTCTTTCCTATGAGTTTGAGAGCGTCAACTTCGGCAATGAGTTTTTTTCGTATATCCTCGACTCCGACTGCTTTTTCATCGCCGAAAATCTCGAAACTCTCTTCGAAACCCTTGTAATCGATTGCGTACTTTTCGCAAAACAATTCGAAATTATCCGACTCCGCCTTGGATATTCCGAAATAAGGGTTCTTAACGAGTTCCAACACATCCTTTCTTCTCAATCCGCGCTTTACGACATTAAACAAGGCAATCAAAAATCTCGGCAAGGGATGAGACGAGAATTTATATTTGTAATCGAGGCAATAAGGTATCTTGTATTCCTCGAAAATTCTTTTTATATGATTGCGACACGGCCCCATACATACAACGTTCATATCGGAGTACGGAACTCCTTTATAAGCGGCGTCGGCAATTCGTACCGCGATCTCCTTCAACTGCTCGGCGGCGCCGCAACATTCCATAACTTCGATATTGTCGGTAACGCTTTCCAAATTACCGTTTGCGGGGCAACTTGTAAATACAAAATTATCCGCGCTCTCGGAAATATATTTAAGCAGTTCCTTCTCGTCCGCCGTCACAAGATCGAAATTGGAAGCGTATACGTCGGAATTTGCAAAAAAACCGTCGGAAATCGCCTCTTTCAACAATCTTATGCGAGAAGAAGAATCGGCATAAGAGCCGCTCTTTTCAAGATAACGCTCGTATATAAGCGCAATATCTCGGAATTTGGAAGAAGGTATCGCCCTCAGCTCCTCGGGAGTTATACCGTTCTTTTTCAACAATATTATCGCATCGTAAATTTTTTCCGAGAAACCGCGATACCTGCTGCTCTTTACAAAACAACTCAATTTCAACTCGGGAAGCAAACTGCGTATGAGCATTACCGCTTGCTCTTTTCCCAAAGGCTCGGCGTCACATAACTTGAAAAACAACCTGTTGAAAGACACGACATTCACATCGAAATATCCGCCGCCGTAATCGCATAATTTCTTTTCGGCATAAAGAGTATAATTATCGGGCAAAATCAGAAAAGTCCTTTTCCGCAAATCCGCTTTCCGATTTTTAATACGAAAAAGAATCTCGTCCATTGCCTGTGTATAATCTTTACAAACTTTTTCTTCAACCATAATAATATTATAGCTTTTAATAAGTTGATAAATCAAGTAAAATGTGGTACACTATAGGAAACTTTTCTTTAAGGACAAATTATGAAACGTATTATTTCTGTTTTATTTGCATTGATCGTGACTCTGTGCTTCACCGCATGCGCAGGCACGCCTCAAAACTCCGCGCTTAAAGGACAAAAACCTTGGGATTGGGGTTCAAGCACAATTTACGAACGCAGCGATTACAGCGTCAAAAGAACAGACGCTAACGATAACATCCTCGGCGAAGGCACAATGAGTTTTATCCTCGAATCCGCAACCGACGTCATCGCAAAAAACGAGACCAACACAACGGACTTTCTCAGACTCAAAATGAATTTCTCGCTCTCGCTTGCCGACTCGGAAAACAAAGATACTTTGGAATCCGAAGTCATCTTTACAAAAAGTTCTCTTTCTCCTATATGGATGCACAAAAAAGCGGTTATTGCGCCTCGCCCCAATACCATAAACGACAGCTACGAATTGGAAATTTGCTATAACGAAAATTATTATTGCCGCAATTATCATGAAGAATATACCTCTCCTAAAGGATATTACTCTCAATATTCCTTCGATAACGGCAATATCTCGGAGTTGAATATTAAAAACGGCGATTACTATGATAACGAAGAATTGTTTTTCGTTATCCGCTCTATGACGGATCTGAAAACAGGCGCATCTCTGTCGGTATATATCACCAATGGATATGAGATGTTCAATCAAAATAAATTTTTTACCTACCTCATAAGCGTCGTCTGCGGCTCCTCTACCGTCAATATCAAAATGAACGATACCATTACCGCCAAGTTCTCGGATGAAAAACTCGCCGTAAACGAGGACGAAAAACTTGTACCCTGTATCCTCGCAAACGCTTATATAAACGATAAAAACAGGGGCGCGCCCATAATCCTTTATTATGCCGCCAATCCCTTCGATTCCCCGAACACGGGTTTTTGCCTTATGAAAATGGAAACAAGCGAATATAATTCCGATACCCGTTCTCTCGCCTACAAAACAACTTACGAACTTACCGATTACAGGTCAAGATAACAGACGACACAGACAATTTATTCTACCCAACTTAAAAAAGAGCCCGAAATTACAATCCGCGCTCTTTTTTTTGGTTTCAATCGATAATTATCAATAGATCAAATATATAACTTCAAAAAAACAATTCGTTCTCAAAAGCGTATAAATCCAAGTCGGCTTAGTTTAATATGTCTATGATCTCTTCAAAGTATATTGCTCATTATCATAAATCAGCGACATTGCATTTTCGGGATCTGACAATTCACTCGGAGAAATTGCGGCAACTTTGGTGTTTTCTTCATATAAACTCCAATCTGTACGAACAACGAAATCGGCTTTTTTTAAATAGGATTCATAAAAAGCAAATCCGTCTATCTGCTTTATGCTCGTGTTAAATGTCACAGACTCAATACAATTGCAGCCATAGAATGCAAACATAGCAATTGAGTCTGCTCGGGTATCATCGTCGGTTCACCGTTTTTATATCTTTTTATATTGTCAAATGCCAAATTCTCTGCCGTTAGTCCGTCTTTGAACTGTTGCTCGTATTCTCCCTTTAAAAGAAGTCTGATTCTATTGTCAAAATATCCGTAAACTTGATCTTTAAGTTTGTGAACATTCGAACAACCCGTCAGCGTCATCGCGCCCGCAAACACAGTCAATGCAAGTAATAAACTTATTAATTTTTTTGCCATGTTTTGTTCTCCTTTATCTGAAATTTATTTAAGAGAAAGCTATCTCCTTTTTATTTATATCTGAAAATCATTATCGGCGGTGATGAGGTAAAAGCAAAGCCATCTGTCTCAACAATATGTTCCCATGCCGCATAATAGTATGGGAACACATCTTGTACCGCATAACATCCGTGATAATAACCATAGGGCATAAAGAGAGGAAATGACATATTTTTCGCGTCTTTTATATGTTCATTATCCACTTTTTTATCTCCTACTGCGTTGTAAGAAAACCATGCTTTTTTTATATCAAGTTGTTGTCTGTCACTCAATTCGTTATACTCTGCCGTCGGTGTAAATTCCACTTCTTCTCCGTTAATTTCTACTTTTCCGTAGCGTAAATATAAGATATTCATTACATCCTCTTTTGTTATCCAACCTTGCTCATACGCTACCCATATCTCGCATATTTCACCTTTGACAGGATTACACCCGAAAAATGCCGACATTATGAAAATCAATATTAAAGATATTATCATTGAAACTGTCTTTTTTACCATACTCTTCTCCTCACGATTCCCTACACTTGATATATGTTATTTGTCGATTCGACAAATTCCAATGTATTTAAATATTCCGTCAATGCAATCGTTTCTTTGTAAGACCTTTTCTTTAAGAACACCTCAATTGCCCCATATTCACGATCCTCTTTTTCAACCCATTCACTGTATTCGATTGCAAGAACATTTTTTCGATCTATGTATTTATTTAAAGCCAAGTCCAAAAAATCTTGTTTATATTCCTTATTTACCGTTACCATAATATAAGATATATTATAAATTTCTCTGTTTTTGATTACACAAAAAGGCGGATTATCTGAATCGATATCGGCTTTCGCATTATATACGAAATCCAACGAAGAAAAATGTTTTATCGCTTCTTGTACATTTTGTTCGCCTGTTTCTTCCAATCGAATTTTCATCATTCCGAAATAAGGTTTAGAGCGTCCGCACCAATCATAATAAATAATGTCCAAATCTCCATCATCATTCTTTGATATGTTATCCCAAGAAAAATCTTCGGCAATAAATCCTTTTTTCTTGAATTTTTGCTCGAATTCGTCTTTTACGAATAGCACAACCTCATCATTTTCTATTCTATAAATCTGATCTTCGGGATCGAAATTCGAGCAACCCGTCAGCGTCATCGCGCCCGCAAACACGGTCAATGCAAGTAATAAACTTATTAATTTTTTTGCCATGTTTTGTTCTCCTTTATCTGAAATTTATATGAAAAAATGTATTACTCTTAGTTATATTATATTACATATTGTCATTCTTGTCAAGTTCTTTTAATTATTATTTCTTATGTGAAATTTAAAATATAAAAATCCTTAACTTCCTCTCCCCACAACTTCTGTTTGAAAAGATGTTGCACTTCACTTGACAATTCACCTACAAAAGGTTGGATTGATTATAATCCCCTCAGTCTGCTACGCAGACAGCTCCCCTTATTTGAAATGCTACGCATTCCAAACAAAGGGAGCCAAGGGTGGCGGGTTCAAAAGGAGCCAAAAGGGGCAAAGAAAAAGGCTCCAAAGGAAGCCAAAGAGTGGTGGGTTCAAAGGTGGGCAAGGGTTGGTTGGGCGAATCCATATCAAACGCGGAAATAACGCTTGAATTAAAAACAACCTTCGCCGCGACTATGGGTGCAGCGGCACGCTGCCCTTTTGGCTACTTTTCAGCGCATGAAAATTAGCATTTAACCCTGTATTTTAATACGGAGACTTTTAATAAAAATAAATTTCTCCGTTTCCAATCAAGAACCTTAATTTAATCGATTTTTTTACTACCATAATTCCCCCCCCCTTTAATCAAACATGATACTGTTTGCTTCATCTAACCCCGCGCTGTCTATACCTTCCCTTTGCGAAAGTATTTCCGCAGCTCGCAATGCTTGTTCTACATCATTTGTAGGTAAATATATAACAAATATTCGACAAAATGTCGCGATATTAACCAACATTTCCTCGTCGGTCGGAATCCCTTTTACTTTCTTTTCTACCCATTCTGTTAATCTTGCTCCCATTTCGTATAACCTTACGGCGTTAATTTCGGAAAAATCCTCCGTTGTATATTTCAAAAATTTTCTTGTCTCTTCCTTTGTCATTGACACAAGAAGATAATCACCGACCAAACCTTTGTGGAACAATTCAAAAGAAGTTTTATCTACATATTTCGATTTCCCGATTTTTTTTGCCGCTGCTTTTACCTTATTCTCGCTGACTTTTGTTAATAAAATTTTCATCATCCCGTATTCTTTTCCATCGTTATCCCTCAATCTACTTCCCGAATCTACCCAATCATAACTGTAATCCATTGCCAATATATTAGAGACTCCGAAATCCTCGGCTGTAAACGATTGCTCAAGATATTTTTGCTTATATTCGCTCTTTATAAATACATTTATATATGACAACATGTTACCGATGAACGGAACTTCTACATTTTCCCTAAATTCTTCTTTGAAACGCTCGAATTTTATTACGGGCGTTGCTTTATATACATTATCCATATTCTCGAAATGCTCTATCGCCGCACGAACTTCGTCGCTGCCTTTGTCTTTCAAATGTATATCTATTTTTCCGTACTCGGGCGCGCTCTTATCGTGCCAATGCCAATATGTTATATACAATTCTCCATCGTTGGTATCTATGTTGTCCCACCCCAAATCTTCTTTTGTAAATCCACACGATTGGAATTTTTCTTTGCTTTCGGGCTTAAAATATACGCTTACAATATCATCGAAATACTCGAATTGTTGCTCTAACGATTTACAACCCGTCAGCGTCATCGCGCCCGCAAACACGGTCAATGCAAGTAATAAACTTATTAATTTTTTTGCCATGTTTTG